>NZ_JBFRDV010000012.1:0-147571 GCF_052113945.1 Paenarthrobacter sp. RAF54_2 | reverse complement strand
CCTACTCCCGCCCGTACCGATCAGAGACCGAGCGTGTTGCCGCCTTCGCGGACTGGCTCCATCACTACAATCATCATCGAGGCCACACCTCACTCAAAGGTCAGCCACCAGCCAGCCGCGTCACCAACCTCCGTGGGCAATACATCTAGGCTCAATCCATGAGTGAAGCTCCACAGGTGAAGGACGCGCCGGCTGCTACAGCCGACGCGTCCTTCGCTGAAATTGCCCAGCGCCGCCGGGGCCGTATCCGTCGGTACTTTTTCGAGCRTCCCCGTGCGATGGATGCCGTAGTTGTCCTTTGCTACGTCCTTTTGGCCTTGCCTACCATCATCGCCTCGATCATCGACGGCAAGTGGCTCGTCGTCGGGCTCTTGCTGCTGATCGCGACTGTCCTGATATTCCGGCGGCGCTACCCGCTTCAGGTGGTTGCCGCCGTCGCGGTTCTGGAAGTCCTGGCCACCGTGCTGAACCCGTGGGGCTCAAACGTTTCCGCGGGTCTGTGGTTCGCCCTCTACGCTGTAGCCACGAACCGGAAGCGGGCAACTTCACTGGTGGTGTTTGGCGCTGCCAGCCTGCCGCTGAGCCTGCTGTACCTTTTCATGTGGACAAGTCCCAGCAGTATGAACACCCTGCAGGACGTCCCCGAGAACTTCCACCTCATCAACAACATCGCCACTGCTGTAACCATCATGTTGTCCAACCTGTTAGCCACGGGCATTGGTATCTCGGTCCGCCAGCGGCGTGAGCATGAGGCCGAGATCGCCGCATGGGCGGCGCGGACAACGCAGTTGGGCAAGGTCACCGAGCGCAACAGGATCGCGCGGGAAATGCACGACGTCGTGGCTCACTCCCTGACGGTAATGATCAGTTTGTCGGACGGTGCGGCAGTCGTGGTCAAGAAGGACCCCGATCGCGCCGGCGACGTCCTGGGTGAACTGTCCCGAACGGGTAGGGCAGCACTTGCGGATATGCGTCGGGTGCTTGGCGTCCTGCGCGACGATTCCGGCCGCCCGGCGCCACTGACGCCGCTCGAGTCGGGGCTGAACCTGGCCAAGCTGCTGGATGGATTCCGTACGGCCGGCCTGCCGTTGCACTACGCGCACACTGGGCCCGCGCTTCCGGCCGATCCTGCGTTCGAGCTCACCGTTTACCGGATTGTGCAGGAATCGTTGACCAACGTTCTCCGCTATGGGCGCTCTCTTAGCCGCGTGGACGTGCAGGTAGCCCGCGACGGCGATCTGGTGACCATTGACGTGCTCGACGACGGCCGCGGAACCCGGGAGGGTGGCGAGTCAATGGACAGCCTGGGAACACGGCAAGGCGTTGCCGGAATGCGTGAACGGGCGGGAATCTATGCTGGAATCGTTAGTGCCGGTCCGAGCAAAAGGGGAGGCTGGGCGGTCCACGCCGAGCTGCACTGGAACGGCGACAAGGGGGAATAGTGGTAGATCAGGGCGTCATCAAGATCCTGCTGGTGGATGACCAGCCACTGCTGCGGATGGGCTTTCGACTCATCCTTGAAGGTGAAGAGAACTTCCATGTAGTGGGCGAGGCATCGGACGGAAACGAGGCTGTCCGGCAGGTGCAGGAGCTGCAGCCGGACGTGGTGCTTATGGACGTCCGAATGCCCACCATGGATGGCATCGAAGCCACGCGCCGCATTTCGGACTCCGGTTCCGAAGCCCGGGTCATCATCCTCACCACGTTTGATCTTGACGAATACGCCTTCTCGGGACTGCAGGCTGGCGCTTCTGCATTTCTGCTCAAGGATGTGGCCCCGGTTGAATTGGTGCACGCTGTGCGACTTGTGGCCAGTGGCGACGCCGTCGTGGCGCCCCGCGTAACGCAGAGGCTGTTGGAGACGTATGTACGCGGCGGCAGTGTGCCCGGCCAATCGCCCAGCCCACATCGGGATCCGTTATTGGACGATCTCACACCCCGCGAAACCGAGATCCTCACGACCATCGCCGAGGGGCTGTCCAACGCGGAGATCGCCCACAAGTTCTTCCTGTCCGAGGCCACTGTCAAGACCCATGTCCGCCGCATCCTCAGCAAGCTGCAATTGAGGGATCGTGTGCAAGTTGTGGTGTACGCGTACGAGACGGGACTTGTTGTACCGAGCAACCCGGACTACTAACCCCCCGCCGCACGTAACGTGCAACATATGCATTAACAAATGTTTTTAATGACCGTTTGCGCCGAGATTGTGTTACCTTCGTCACTACAGACGCCCTTCTTGGCACCCTCAGTCCGGATGTCCTCAGGCGTACCGTTCGCATCTGTCATTAACCGGAGACACCACATGGAACCTTCAGCACCCCTGCAATTGGACCATCTACCTGATGCTCCCGCTTCTCCCGGCTCGTCCACCGCCGCCGAAACCGGCCTGCGCCGAACGATGGGTCCGCGCCACCTCATCATGATCGCGATGGGAGGTGTTATCGGATCGGGCCTGTTCCTCAGTTCCGGATACACGATTTCGCAAGCAGGTCCCCTGGGCGCCGTCCTTGCATATCTGGTGGGGGCCTTCGTGGTCTACCTTGTGATGGCTTGCCTCGGTGAACTGGCCATTGCCTACCCGGTTTCAGGCGCCTTCCACATTTATGCTGCACGATCCATCGGTCCGGCCACGGGCTTCGCCACAGCCTGGCTCTATTGGCTTTGCTGGGCGGTTGCGATCGGGTCCGAATTCACGGCGTCGGGCCTGCTCATGCAGCGGTGGTTCCCCGGCGTGGACGTGTGGGTCTGGTGCGTGGTGTTCGCAGCAATCCTCTTCGGACTCAATGCCATTTCCTCCAGGTTCTTCGGAGAATCCGAGTTCTGGTTCTCCATCGTCAAGGTGGGTGCGATCATCGCGCTGATCGTGTTTGGTGGAGCCGCGCTCTTTGGATTCCAACCGCTCTCGGGATCCGGCAACCACCCCTTCCTTTTTGAGAACTTCAACACCTCAGGCGGACTCTTTCCCAATGGCTTCTCCGGGGTCCTTGTTACGGCCCTGGCAGTCTTCTATGCCTTCTCCGGCTCCGAACTCATCGGTGTCGCTGCTGGAGAAACTACCGATCCCGCCCGGAACATCCCCAAAGCCATGCGCAGCACTGTAATTCGTCTCCTGATCTTCTTCGTCGGTGCCATTGCCGTCATCGCCGCCACCGTTCCTTTCGATCAGGTGGGCTTGGATGAGAGCCCGTTCGTTACCGTGTTCTCCTCCGTTGGCATCCCCTACGCGGCGGACATCATGAACTTCGTCATCATCACGGCACTGTTGTCTGCCGGAAACAGCGGACTGTTCTCCTGTGCCCGCATGCTGTACTCGCTATCCGATGAGGGGCACGCGCCAAAGGCACTGAAGCGACTGACGAAGCGCGGGATTCCCCTTGTTGCCCTTTCTGTCAGCATGCTTGGTGGGCTGGCATCGCTGATCAGCAGCGTGGTTGCCCCCGAAACGGTGTACGTTGCCCTTGTTTCCGTGGCGGGATTCGCGGTGGTAGGGGTATGGATGTCAATCACGGCATCCCACTTCTTTCATCGCCGGGCATTTATCCGAAACGGCGGGCAGGTGGCCGATCTTGCCTACAAGGCCCCGTTCTTCCCGTTGGTTCCCATCCTGGCATTCACGCTTTGCCTGGTCTCACTGATAGGCATTGCCTTCGATCCAAACCAGGTTGCTGCCCTTTACTTCGGTATTCCGTTCGTGGCCGCCTGCTACATCTACTTCCACTTCAGGCATGGACGCGCGGCGGTTAAGCAGATCGCCTGATCAATCCAGCACGGGGCTTCACGGCCGGACTTCAGAGAGAGTCCGGCCGTGAAGCCGTTTGTCGTCCTGACCAAGGGCCCCTGATTCTTGCCCCTGACACGGGCGTGTGAGAATGGCGTGAGCGCTTGGCGGAAGGAGCGGGATTTCTTGGAGGTGTCACCGGAGGCGTCGTCGTTGGCGCAGGGGCTTCGTCTCGTTCGGTTGGTTATTGACCGCGAAAAGCAGGGCCGTCAGCTCCTTGGCGTATCCCAGCTCGCGGCTGAGCTGGACATGGAGCAGAGCCGGGTCTCGCGACTGGCCCAGGAACTGTGCGACTTGGGGCTGCTGGAGCGGCTGGAGCGCGGACCTTTCCGTGCGGGACCCCGGTTCTTCAGCCTGGCCGCCTCCCTTAATGTTGGCTGGGTGCGTGATTCCCGGGCAGAACTGGAAGAGTTGGTCTCGGCCCTGGGGCTTAGGTCCCGGCTGTCAGTGCGCGATGGTGTCAAGGTTCTGCTGCTGCGTTCCTCCACCAACAACTCGGTCCTGGGCGGATTCGCGAAGCCGGGAATGGTCACGCCTGTGTGGTGTACGGGTTCCGGGCGGGCATTGCTATGGGACCACTCCCGTAACGAGCTTGAAGCCCTGCTCAAGGATGTCAACTTCATTGGAGTTGGGGGGCCTGCTGCAGCGCATTCCGAGGCGGAAGTCGACGCCCTCATGGAGCGCGACAGGCCCCGGGGATTTGTTTTGGCGGCCGAGGAGTTCGAACACGGTGTGTGGGAACTGGGCGTACCTGTTCGGGATTCTTCAGGCGCCATCATTGCTGCGCTCAGTGTCCTGGGTACGCTTTCCGATCTTGAGAGGGCCGCGCCGGAACTGGCCCCGCTGCTGCATTCGGCAGCCCACCGGCTCGGTTCCGCATCCGGGACTCTCGGTTCCGCAACGGGGAACTGAGGTCAGGGCGGCTATTGAGGCCGTCCACCCACCATGGACTCCAGCCATCCCTGCCAGGAGTGGAGCGCGACGGCGTACGTTTCGCGGTGAGGTTCAATGCGGGACTTCGGGCCAACTATCTGCAGGGCCGCAGCAACCTCCCCTTTGAAGTCGCGTATAGGCGCAGCCAGTGAGTAGAGTCCGGGCTCAGCTTCTTCGTCCACGATCGAGTAACCGCGTTCGCGAGCATCATTGAGCCGCGCCAGGAAGTCCTCCACGGAGGAAGGCGTATTGGGTCCATGCTTCACGAACTCAACAGACTCGAAGATCTTGCGAACTTCATCGTCCGGGGCGTCCCACAGAAGTGCTTGGCCCGCGTCACTGCAATATGCAGGATAGGGACGTCCAAGCCACGATCCCACGAGGTTGGCGCTGGCAGGCACTTGTTCACCGATGGTGACCGTGCTGTTGCCGCTGAGGACGCCAAGAAAGCATGCCTCGTTGGTTTCAGAAGCGAGACCCTCAAGCGCAGTTAGCCCGTCCGTCTTCAGCCGTTGTTCAGCGACCAGTTGGGCGTCCGTCAGGATAGTCCAGCCCAAGCTGTATTTCCTCTGATCCCTGCGGGCCAGGAAACCCTCCTGCAAGGCACCCTTGAGACTCCGCGATACTTGGCTGCGGTCCTTATCCAGGTCGGCCGCGACGTCGGCGACCGTACCGCCGTCGTTTCCTTGCGCGTGACGGGCACCGACCGCAAGGATGGCCATCATGCCGCGGCCCATGCTTGAGGTCTTTGACATGGATTGATTCTAGCTAGTGGATGGCGAAAACCCTGGCCGGAAAGCCACTGCCTTCCAGGGGTTTGGCCCAGGTAGCAACCAGGACGGCGCCTGCCTCGGGCACGTTGTCCAGAGTGGCAAGGAGTTCAATCTGCCACTTATCGCGGGCCAGGACGTAAGTTTCCAGGCTGAAGTCCTGTTGGGAAGTGGCGACGCCGGGATCAGTGTCCGTTTGTTCGTGGCCGACCGCAGCCACGGCACGGTTCTCGAACAGGTATTCCAGAACCTCGCGTGACCAGCCTGGAGTGTGGCTGATACCGGCTTGGTCCTTGTTCGCCATGGCCTGGGCATCGGGCCATCGCCGGCTCCAACCAGTGCGGAGCGCCACAAACGAACCTGGCAAAATGTGCCCGTTCCTCGCCTCCCAGCCCTGAACGTCGGCGAGTGTTGGAGTGGCATCTTCATCGTTGTGGACACGGTCACTGATATCCAGGACGACCAACGGCAACAGCATTTGTTCCACGGGTATCTCGTCAAGCGTTCGGCCGCCCCGGACAAAGTGCGACGGCGGATCCACGTGGGTGCCCCACTGGCCAACTATCGAGTACCGGTGGGCGGTAAAGCCGTCCCCCTTTTCCATGTCAAAGAGGGCTTCGCGGGACTCATCCGGAAAGGCAGCAAAATGGGGCTGACCCGGATGGAACGCGTGCGTCAGATCGGTGTACGTCCTGCCTTCGAGCAGGGGCGCGAGCTGCTGCCATAACTGGGAATTCATCAGGCTACCCTGCTTTCAATGGCGGGAGCATGGACGCTGCTGGAGACACTCAGTGGCCCGGAGACTTCGATGACGGGAACTTCCCACGGGTGGATGTCCACGATCCGCTGGACGAGCTCATGAACGGCCTGGTCAGAGAGCGAGTCATCGAAGTATGTGGTGAACACGAATGTCGGCGAGATGGTCCTCTGCCCCACGCTTCCCAACGTGGGATTGGCACCTTCCGCGACGGTAAAGCCCTCGAACCCTGCCGAGGACTCGAAGACGTGGTGGTAATTACCGAAGCCACCCAGCTCCGGCGTTGCAGTGAGCGCTTGCAGCAGCGAGGCGATGCCTGGGTCAGACTCTAGGGCCCCCAGATCGCCACTGGCCAGTTGGGTCATCGTGTCCAGCGGGATGGGCCAGTGGATGCGGAGCTTTCGCACGGCTTTAAGTTCAATGTTCATGGGGCAATGCCTTCCGTGGATGTGCTTACTGGGAGCAATCGTGGCACAAGGTGACGAGCATTACAAGCATATAGAAATGTTTATATTGCACACACTGTTCGCGAGTCCTTAGCCCGCAGCTTTCACAGCTCCCCCATGGGTTTGGCATGTACAAGGCACAGCCCCTGTGGGTTTGATGGACCCATGACCTCCCCGCAGCCCCATCCAGACCACGATCGCGGCCTTGAATTCGATCTCTCCACTCTCCTTAGCCGCCGGCGCACATTGGGCGTCCTGTTCGGCGCCGGGACGGCAGCAGCCCTGGCTGCTTGTACGCCGGGTTCCGGAGGTGGCAGCGCATCGCCGTCGTCGTCTTCCAGCGCTGCTGCCGCTACCGGAACAGAAAGCACGACGGCGGCCGGAACGCCTTCCGCCACCAGTACCGTGACGCGTGCACTCGCTGAATGCGGAGTAGAGATCCCCGAGGAAACACTCGGCCCCTACCCCGGCGATGGTTCCAATGGGCCGAATGTGCTCGAAGCATCGGGAGTGGTCCGCAAGGACATCACCTCAAGCTTCGGTAGCTCCACCTCGAAGGCCACCGGTGTCCCACTGACTTTCACGCTAACTCTGCTGGACAACGCCAACGGGTGCTCGCCGCTGGCGGGCGCAGCGGTCTATGCATGGCACTGTGACCAGAATGGAAAGTATTCCCTGTACGACTCGGGGCTGAAGAACGAGAACTACCTCCGGGGCGTCCAGGAAGCCGACAGCAACGGCCAGGTCACTTTCACCACCATCTATCCCGGCGCCTACAGTGGCCGGTGGCCTCATATTCACTTTGAGGTATTTGAATCCATGAGCAACACGTCTGCGGCTGGGCAGGTGTTGGCAGTTTCCCAGATTGCCCTGACGGAGGCGGCCTGCAAGGACGTCTACGCCTCGGCGGGATATGAATCGAGTGGCCGGAACTTCGCAAAGAGCACCCTGGCAGACGACAACGTCTTTGGTGACGATGGAGGCATATATCAGCTGGCCACCATGTCTGGTTCGGTCCAGGGAGGTTACACAGCCGCGCTGAACGTCACGGTCTGACGCGAGGAGGTCGAAGCGCGCGGCTAGACTCGGGGGCATGCCTTCGAATGCCTCCGCAGCAGTTGACCACGTCCAGGACCTCGGTGCGTATGTTTCGGCGTCGCCGTCCAGCTTCCATGCAGTGCACGAGGCCGCTCGCCGGCTGAATAGCGCTGGCTTCAGCTCACTGGATGAACTGCAGCCGTGGGAAGGTGGCGCGGGTAACTTCTACGTCATCCGCGATGGCGCCCTGATCGCATGGGTTACTCCCCAAAATGCTGGTCCCACCACAGGCTTCAATATCCTGGGCGCCCACACGGACTCCCCCTCCTTCAAACTGAAGCCGAAGCCCACCACTGGCAAGTTCGGTTGGCTGCAAGCAGGAGTCGAGGTGTACGGCGGGCCTCTCCTTAACTCCTGGCTGGACCGCGAGCTGCAACTGGCCGGCCGCTTGGTGCTACGCGACGGCACGCACCACTTGACTGCAACCGGCCCGCTCCTGCGCTTCCCGCAACTGGCTATCCACTTGGACCGTGCGGTCAATGACAGTGGCCTCCTTCTGTCCAAGCAGCAGCACATGAACCCGATTTTCGGGCTGGGCGAGCCGGCCAACGAGGATCTCTTAGGCCTGCTTGCCGGTCGAATCGAGGGCATCACCGTTGATCCGGCAGATATCGGGGGTTACGACGTCGTGGTGGCGGACACGCAGGCACCCGCGGTTTTCGGCGCAAAGGGTGAGTTCTTCGCCTCCGGCCGCTTGGACAACCTTTCTTCGACCCACGCTGGCTTGGTGGCATTGATAGAACATGCGAAAGCGGGCGCTCAGGACGGCCCCATCGCTGTCCTCGCCGCGTTCGACCATGAAGAGATCGGTTCCAACTCGCGCTCGGGCGCCTGCGGACCCATCCTTGAGGACATCCTGACCCGAATCTCTGACGGTCTTGGCGCCTCGGGGAGCCAGCGGCGTCAGTCCCTGGCAGCGTCGTTCTGTCTCTCTGCCGATGCCGGCCACGCCGTCCACCCGAACTACGCTGAGCGGCATGATCCCGTAAACCGTCCCGTACTCAACGGTGGGCCGCTGTTGAAGATCAACGCCAACCAGCGCTACGCCACCGACGCGACGGGAGCTGCGCTGTGGGCGCGTATGTGCAAGGACGCTAATGTGCCGTATCAGGAATATGTCTCCAACAACGACCTTCCGTGCGGTTCCACCATCGGTCCACTGACCGCGACGCGGCTGGGCATCAGGACAGTTGATGTCGGCATCCCCCTGCTGTCCATGCATTCGGCACGGGAGTTGTGCGGCGTCGAGGACCCGCTCCGTTTGGCTTCTGTGGCGGAACTGTTCTTCCGGACCCAGGTCTAAGTTCCCGCATGGAGGCTAAAAAGCCTCAAAGACTCATTTCAATGGCGTTTCTAAAGTTTCCTATAGGAAACTTTCGATGCTTATTATCATACTTTTTGTGCATGCTTCCTTTTTTGAGAACCGCAAAATGTGCACCCGCACAGGATTTTTGCCCTGCCCGGATGGCTACTGTGGAAAAGCCATGTGGCCCGCTGCACATCAACTCGGGCACTCTCCAAAGACACTAAGGACGGCGCCGACCCATGCACGCTGACCAACAGCTCTCAAAGTCCCTGAAACCACGACACCTCTCCATGATCGCCATTGCCGGCGTGATTGGTGCTGGGCTGTTTGTGGGCTCCGGTGCCGCAATCCAACAGGCTGGGCCGGGCATCCTCGTCGCCTATTTGGCTGCTGGCCTGGTGGTTATCCTCGTCATGAGGATGCTTGGCGAGATGGCCGCGGCCAACCCGGAGACAGGCTCCTTCTCCACCTATGCAGACAAGGCGCTGGGCCGCTGGGCCGGATTCAGTATCGGCTGGCTCTACGCGTGGTTCTGGATCATCGTGCTCGGCATCGAGGCCACCGCCGGCGCTGCCATCATGCATCGCTGGGTTCCAGGCGTCGACCAATGGGTTTGGGCACTGGTTCTCATGGTGCTTCTGACGCTGACGAATCTTGGCTCGGTGAAGTCGTACGGCGAGTTCGAATTCTGGTTCGCATCCATCAAGGTGGCCGCAATCGTCATCTTCCTGCTCGCAGGCATTGCAGCGATCCTTGGCCTGATCCCGGGCGTTTCCGCGCCGGGCGTCGCCAACCTCCTGGATCAGGGCGGCTTCATGCCCAACGGTCCGGGCGCTGTCCTGGCCGGCATCCTCGTGGTGGTCTTCTCGTTCTTCGGTGCCGAGATTGCCACCATCGCCGCTGGTGAATCCGAAAATCCTGTGGACGCCGTCAAGAAGGCCGTGAAGTCCACGGTATGGCGCATTCTTATCTTCTACATCGGCTCCATTGCCATTGTGGTCACGCTCCTGCCGTGGAACAGCGCTTCAGTTGCCAAGAGCCCGTACGTTGCCGTGATCGAGCTCTACGGAATCCCGGGTGCCGGCACCATCATGGACATCGTGGTCCTCACATCGGTTCTTTCCTGCCTGAACTCGGGTCTGTACACAGCAAGCCGCATGCTTTTCTCGCTCTCGCAGCGTGGCGACGCCCCCAAATCCTGGATGAAGATTTCCAAGCGCGGCGTGCCTGCGGCGGCAGTACTGGCCTCCACCGTGGTCGGGTTCATCACGGTTGGCCTGAACTACGTTGCTCCGGACACCGTGTTCCTGTTCCTTGTCAATACGTCCGGTGCCATCGCCTTGTTTGTGTGGCTGGTCATCGCCAGCTCACAGCTCATCCTTCGCCGCCGAATGGGCGCGGCCGCCAAGGACCTCGATCTCAAGATGTGGTTCTTCCCGTACCTCACGTGGATGGCGATTGGAAGCATCATCGCGCTCATCATCGGCATGGTGATCCTTGAATCCACACGAGAATCGCTCTTCCTCTCGCTTGCTCTGGCTGCGGTTGTCGTCGCCATCGGCGTATTCCGATACCGCAAGCGCGGGACGCAGTCCGCTCCGGTGGGTGATGGGCAAGCCGAGCGTGTGACGTTGGGTTCCGGTCCGGCGTCGTAAGCGTCCTTTCGTCCGGGCAGCCGCCGTCAGCGTTCGACGGCGGCTGCCCCGTTTGTGGTTAAGGCACCTCAACGGGGAGGTACTGGATGGGCCCGGGGCATTGTGCGCCGGTGGTGTCCGGAACACCCGGTATCGCAGGGATGTCGAAGATGGCGTCCCGCTGGCGTTTGCCTGTCTCCTTGACCACAACGCGGACCCTGGCCACCACGCCCGGAGTGGAGGTTGACTGCCCGGCGGGTAGGTACGGAGGCTCCTGAGGGACGAGCCAGCGGCCATCCGTCTGCTGCTGGAGGGGCCGCGGTGTGCAGCCGTCTCCGAAACATGCCTGGACGCGGCTTGGCGTCGACGCTATCTTCAGCTCGATCGGCGTGGCGCTCCCAATGGCTGGGCACACGCGCGACTTGTCCACCGCGAACCACACCAGTCCGCCGATCGCGGCCACGAGAATGACGGCCGCAACCCAAATCAGCCGGGGCTTCATGGCAAGTAGCCTACGCCTGGGTGCGCCGCCGGGAACTTAGCGTCCCACCGGGAACGGAGCGTCGGGCGGTATGGGCTACTGGGCCAAGCCGATAACGAGGTTGATGGTGACTGCCAGGATAACGGTGCCGAACAGGTAGGACAGCAGACTGTGTTTCAAGGCCTCAAGCCGGATCCTATGGTTGCTCAGGTTGGTGTCTGAGACCTGATACGTCATGCCCAGGCTGGTGGCCAGGTAAGCGAAATCCGTGTATTGCGGTGGGCGATCCTGGTTAAAGCTGATGCCGCCAACTCCACCACCGGCGTCGGCGTCAGGGCTGTAGTAGAGCTCCGCATAGCGCAGGGTGAAGAGCGTTTGGACCAGCGTCCAGGACAGGGCTACGCATGCAAGGGACAGTGCGGCCGAGTAAAAGCGCGTGTCCGATCCTTCGGTGTGCGAGTTGACGATGACCGCGACCGCGGCTGCGATGCTGGCCAGGTTTGCGATGAGGATCAGAAGGTCGGTGGCCCCACGGGACGGGTCCTCGGAGGTCGCGTGGTGCTGCGTTTCGGCGGGATCCATCCGCGCTATCACCAGCCACACCCACGCAACATAGATCAGCGCGGCCGTTGCCCAGCCCACGGCCGGGGCATCAACCCAGCTGCCTGCGAAGCCTGTGACCACGAAGGCTGCGGCGCCCGCTGCCACCATGACAACGAAGCGCAACCGGCTGCGCCTGACTCGGACATTGTTCATGGCCACCTAGTCACCGACGCCGGTGCTGCTGCGCTTCTTGTCGGCCTGAAGGATGCCATCCCGTACGCCCGAACGGACCACGAAATAGAGGGCGTAGAGGAAGATCGCTGCGAAAACGACTGTCAGGACCAGGGAGTTGAGTGCATCCATGCCCCCACCCTAGCTCGGGTTCCCCTTTTGATCCGGGACGCAGGAATCTACGGAATGGGCATCCTCGTGTTAGTGTCTTTGTCGCTGTTACGGAGAAAAACGAAACACTGTTTCTTCGAATCACCCTGCGCGGGTGGCGGAATGGCAGACGCGCTAGCTTGAGGTGCTAGTCCTCGAAAGGGGGTGGGGGTTCAAGTCCCCCTCCGCGCACAGGAGACCCCTGGAAGATCGCTGATCTTCCAGGGGTTTTGTCGTTTCAAGCGGGCGCCAGCTTCCTGCAGAGCCGGGGTTATCCACATACGGCAACTGGCAGGTTTCGGTCCGCGACCCCACCGAATAGCTTTGAGTGCAGGAGATGCACTAAGATATTGAAGTCTGTGTTGCGCCCTCCTTCCGAGTCTTCGGCGGGGGAGCGAGCCACAGCATCGCAAATGAACCTCCTGTTACGGAAATACCGTAACCGCTTAGCCCAAAGGAGGTGGGTTCACATATGCGTCCTTACGAATTGATGGTAATCATCGACCCCGAGGTCGAAGAGCGTACCGTAGAGCCGTCGCTTCAGAAGTTCCTCAATGTCATCACCACCGATGGTGGAACCATCGAGAAGGTTGACATCTGGGGCCGTCGCCGTCTGGCATACGACATCAAGAAGAAGTCCGAAGGTATCTACGCAGTGGTGAACTTCACCGCTGAGCCGGCTACCGCCAAGGAACTTGACCGCCAGCTGTCTCTTAACGAGACGATCATGCGCACCAAGATCATCCGCCCCGAAGACCAGAAGGTCGTTGCTGAGTAATCAGCCCCTTCCAGATCTTTACACCGCAGGAACGAACAAGGAGGCAGTAGATGGCAGGCGAAACCACTATTACGGTTATCGGTAATCTCACCAATGACCCGGAGCTGCGGTTCACCCCGTCTGGCTCAGCAGTAGCGAACTTCACCATCGCTTCTACTCCCCGGACCTTTGACCGCCAGTCGAATGAGTGGAAGGACGGGGAAACCCTGTTCCTCCGCGCTTCTGTCTGGCGCGAAGCAGCCGAGAACGTGGCCGAGTCCCTCACCAAGGGCATGCGCGTCATTGTCTCCGGCCGTTTGAAGAGCCGTTCTTACGAAACCAAAGAAGGCGAGAAGCGCACCGTTATCGAGCTTGAGGTCGATGAAATCGGCCCCAGCTTGCGTTACGCAAACGCCAAAGTCAACCGTACCCAGCGCTCCGGTGGCCAGTTCGGCGCCGGAAACGGTGGCCAGGGTGGCTTCGGTGGCGGTAACGCCGGTGGCTTTGGAGGAGGTGCAGCAGCTGGTGCAAGCCAGGGCGGCAACTCCGGTGGAAACTGGGGCGGCAACCAGCCCGCACAGCAGGATGACCCTTGGGCTACGCCCGGTGTCAGCAATGCAGGCGGCTGGGGCAACGGCCCGGATTCCGAACCTCCCTTCTAAACACCAAGAAAAAGTCCGACGCCGGAACCCGCCGGGACTGCCGCAAGGCATCCGGGCGATTACCGCCGTCGAACACCACCATCCCGTGGATCAATATCCACGGGCTCCATAGAAAAGGAGCTCCACGATGGCTAAGGCTGAACTCCGTAAGCCCAAACCAAAGTCCAACCCCTTGAAGGCCGCTGACATCACCGTCATCGACTACAAGGACGTAGCACTGCTGCGCAAGTTCATCTCCGACCGCGGAAAGATCCGCGCTCGTCGCGTTACTGGCGTTACCGTTCAGGAACAGCGCAAGATCGCCCAGGCAATCAAGAACGCCCGCGAAGTTGCTCTGCTGCCTTACTCCGGCGCTGGCCGCGGCTAAGGGAAGGGATTAACTAACATGGCAAAGCTCATTCTGACCCACGAAGTAACCGGTCTCGGTGCTGCTGGCGACGTTGTCGAGGTCAAGGACGGTTACGCACGTAACTTCCTGCTGCCCCGCGGCTTCGCTCTGACTTGGACCAAGGGTGGCGAGAAGCAGGTTGAGTCCATCAAGGCTGCCCGCGCTGCTCGTGCCCACGCTTCTGTTGAAGCTGCACAGGCACAGGCTCAGGCTCTGTCCTCCAAGAAGGTCAAGCTCGAGGTGAAGGCCGGCGAGTCCGGTCGTCTCTTCGGCACCGTCAAGCCTGYTGATGTCGCTGCTGCTGTTGAGGCCGCTGGCCTCGGCGCCATCGACAAGCGCAACGTTGAACTGCCGAACCACATCAAGTCTGTCGGTTCGTACCAGGCCAACGTTCGCCTGCACGAGGATGTTTCCGCTGTTATCGACCTCGAGGTCGTTGCAGGGAAGTAGTCTCTGACTGCTAAGAAGGACCCCCGTCACCGGTTTCCGGTTGTGGGGGTCCTTTTGTTGCCCCCAACCCGCGCCGAGATGGCATTTAATGCCAATCCGGAGCGCTGGGATTGTCATTAAATGCCACCTCGGCGGAGATTTACGGGGTGTGGAGCTCCGACATGACGTGTTGGTAGCCCGTCCGGATCATCTCTGCGAGGACCTCACGGTCCACGTCGTCCAACCTATTGATGTATAAACATGCGGCTCCGGTCTTGTGCTTGCCCAACTCCGGAAGCAGGCGGTCGGCATCGGGGCCGTATGTGAGGCCATAGAGCGCCAGGTTCGCCTTGCGCGGTGAGAATCCGACGGCGGCGGAGTCACCTTCCCGTCCGCTCTCGTATTTGTAGTGGTAGCTGCCGAATCCCACGATGGTCGGCCCCCACATAACCCCTTCCTCGCCAGTGATCTCCTGCATCATCCTCCGCAGTTCCAAGCCATCGGCGCGCCGGCCAGGGTGCTCCACGGAGGACAGGAATTCATCCACGGACATGCTCGTGGGCTGGGTCTTGTTCTCTGCCATGCTCGTAGTTTTGCATGGGCACGCCTGGCCAGCCACCCAGTGATAGCCTGCAGCGGTGACTTCAGAATCCTTGCGCATCCGCCCGTTCCACCAAGTTGACGTCTTCTCAGCCCAGCCATATCGCGGTAACCCGCTGGCAGTAGTAGTTGACGCAGAGGGACTGAGCAGCGAGGCGATGCAGCACTTTGCTAATTGGACCAATCTCTCCGAGACCACCTTCCTTCTCCCTCCAACAGATCCGCGTGCCGATTACCGTGTACGCATCTTCACGGGCAGCGAGGAGTTCCCGTTCGCTGGGCACCCAACCCTCGGTTCCGCACACACCTGGCTGCAGGCGGGGGGAGAGTCCAAGGAAGACGGCGTCGTGGTGCAGGAATGTGGCGCAGGTTTGGTCCGGGTGAAGCACGACGCCGGTCGGCTGGCTTTTGCTGCACCACCACTGACCCGCTTCGAGCCGGTGGATGCCGATGTTCGTTCCCAGCTGGCGGCCGGTCTTAGGCTCCCGGAGGACTCCTTGCTGGACGCATCATGGCTGGTGAACGGCCCTGAGTGGGTTGGTGTCCTGCTTGAGTCCGCCGAACAGGTCCTGGCGATCGAGCCGGATCTGGTGGCCATGGGTGATCTCAAGGTCGGGGTGATCGGCCCGCACGAGCCCGGTTCCGACGTCGACTTTGAAGTGCGGACGTTCATTCCAGGCGACGCGATGGTGGAAGATCCCGTGACCGGCAGTTTCAATGCCGGTGCAGCGCAGTGGCTGATCGGCAGCGGCCGGGCTCCTGAAGAATACGTGGCGGCGCAGGGCACTGCCTTGGGCAGGGCGGGTCGCATCCATGTGAAGGCTGGGGGCGGTGACATCTGGGTCGGAGGGGCATCTGTTACTTGCATCCAGGGCACGGTCCTGCTGTAGTTCTACCGGCCCGGGGATTGGCGTCCCCTCCGGCGAGCGTTTAGCGTGAGACTTATGTCAGCATCCGATGCTTCCGTGAAGGCCAACGGCAACCCTTTGCTTGTCCTTGGCAAGATCACGTCCATCCTGGACGCCTTTTCCCTCTCGAAGCCGGTGCTGCAGCTGAGCGACATTCGCGAGTACACCGGGATGCCGACATCCACGGTGCAGCGTCTCGTCACCAACCTGACGTCCCAAGGATTCCTGGACCGGGAGGGCGACGCGTACCGCATCGGCATGCGGATGGCCTATTGGGCGGCTCCGGCCACCCGTGGCATGGAAGTGGTGGACATCCTCAGCCCGCTACTCAAGACGTTGCGCGATACTACTGGTGAGACAGCATGCTTCTTCAAAGCAGAACAGCACTACCGCGTATGCGTCGCCATGGCAGATACCCGTCACGCGCTCCGCCGGGAGATGCACCTTGGCAAGATCATTCCGCTCCACGCAGGTTCGGCCGGCAGGGTCCTGCTCGCTTGGTCTCCTGAATTAATGGAGGCTGTCCTTCGCGACCCGTTGGAGCCCATTACCGACTACACGATCACCAGCTCCGAGGAATTGGAGATTGCGGTCAAGAAGACGCGGGCCGATGGCTTTGCGATCACTGTAGGGGAGCGGGAAGACGGGGCCTCCGGGCTTTCGGCGCCAGTGTTCGATTCAGCCGCTGCCCTGGTGGGCGCAGTCACCATCAGCGGCCCCAAGCTGCGGATGCCACTGGAAACGTGCCAGGTGTGGGTGGAACCTTTGCTTGCGACCGCCGAACATATGACCAGACTCATTGGTGGGCGTTTCCCGGGGGAGTCGTAGGGGATATTAAGAGCGAACGGGTAGTAACCAAACGGGCGTACACGCAAGGAGCACATTATGGATTCTGCACGGACTTTTGAATCGATCGCCATTATTTTCAATCCCAACAGCACGGGTAATGCGCCCGAACTGGCCGAGCAATTACAGGTCAAGCTGAAGGACATGCTTCCCTACGCGCCGGAGATTACCCTGCAGCCCACCGAACACGCTGGACACGCCGTTGAGTTGGCCCGGACGGCGGCAGAAAAGGGAGGCGACGTCCTGGTTGTCTCTGTCAGCGGTGATGGTGGCTATAACGAGGTTGTCAACGGCGTGATGCACGCCGGAAATCCGCAGGCGGTATGTGCGGTCATGGCTGCGGGCAACGCCAATGACCACCGCCGGATCACGGGAACCAAGCCACTGGAAGAGGCCATTGCTGAGGGCCACGTCCGGAAGATTGACGTCCTGAGCATTCACACTGGCCAAAAAGACGGCGAGCCTTTGGAGTATGCGCATTCCTACATTGGCTTCGGCCTCACACCTGTTGTGGCCACCGAACTGGAAAAGGGTAGCAAGGGAGCCCTGACTGAAATGGTCTCCGTCATCAAGACCTTCTCAAAGTTCGAGCCCTTCGCCATCCGCACCTCCGATGGCAGACGCAGGAAATTCGACAGCCTGGTTTTCGCCAACATCCCCGAAATGGCCAAATACGCCACGCTCAGTGAGGCCGAAGATCATCCGTCGGACGGAAAGTTCGAAGTAATCGTCTTTCCGCACATGCCCAAATGGAAGGTGTTGCTGACTGCCCTCCGCGCAACCACGCAGGGCCTTGGCGATCAGCCGAGCGTGAGCAGCTACGAATTCACTACGCTCAAGCCCCTGCCGTACCAGATGGACGGCGAAGTGAAGACGGTGGAAGCCCATGTGAAAGTCAGGGTGGAATGCGCTCCGGCCGCTCTGGCGACAGTGGGCTAAGTAAGGCCGGTGCACGGCCAACCTAGCCGCGCGGAGATTTGCGTCACGTTTCCCCATGAACACTCACATAGCAAGTATCGGCACGTCACCTGTCATGGCGAACAGGCATCGAGACAAGGCCGTGTAGTCACAGTGCGAGGGGAAAATGAAACGTCTATTGAAAACCCGAACAACAACTGTCCTTCTGGGTGCAGTTCTTCTCGGGGGTGCCGGAATCGGAGTTGCCAGCGCTACATCCCAGCCGACGGYCAAGCCCCAAGTAGTGCCGCATGCGCCAGCTGTCGTGTTAGGTGACGCCACCTTCGAGAAGAATGCCGCTGGCCAAACGTATGGCCTTCCAACTGAGGTCGATGGGGTTTCCCTTGAACCGGACCTGATTCGGGCGTATGCAACCAACGATCGAATTGGGTATGTCAAGAACGAGGAACGAAAAGTAGCAACTGGCGATCCATCGCTGTTCAAGTCGCCAGAAGAGGCATTGCATTGGCAGGCAAGCCGGGCCAAGGGTCCGGTGAGTATCCCGGTTTACGAGCTCGACGGCGTCACCATCATAGGTGAATTCGTCTTCTCGGATGGGACCGTCACTTCGAGTAGTGACGAATAGAAAATCCCTAATGAACGGCTCCACCACAGGCCGCCGTCACGAAGTCGTAGATACGCCCACGCAACTCATTCGATGCCGCAACTTTCAGTACGCCTTCCCGGCCGCCCACCGAAATCCTTAGCGGCAACAGTGTTCCAACCTTGTCCTCGGCCACTGCATGCGGGTCGCATCGCGCCGGACGGATAGTCAAGGGCACCTCCTTCGGGGCCGCACCGGATGATATCGCGATGTCCCGCGGCCAAGGATCCGCGGGCGATTCGGCCAGCAGGGTGGTTCCGTCGATGGAGTTGATCGTGAGCTTTTGCGGTGACTCACCAGGAGTGCTCGCAGGAGTAATGACAAGACGCACGACGGCGGTGCGACCCGCCGGGGCCACCTCAAGATCGGGGTCCAAGACGATGGCAGCTACGGCGGCAGCGTCGGCTGCCAAGCACAGCTCGTCGGCGTTCCGGGGCAGGACGTTGAACGGATCCCGCGCCTCAACCGAGGTTTCTGTGGGTCCCTTGGCTGGCTCCGAATATTGAACGACGGCCATGAGGGGTTCAGTAGGCGACTGCCCGCAATACGGCGCAGGCAGGTTGGCGGGAAGGCTCTTGGGCTGCCGGGGTGGTAGCTCCAGGGCGCCGCCTGTTGGCTCCCAGATGATGTCCTTCTCAAACAACGCGGACTTCAGCCGCGCACCGCTCACGGTAACGGGAGTGTCTGTGGTGTTGGTGAGCTGTATGAGGATGGCTTGCTTGCCGTATTGGTCCCGGGATTGATTAACCTCCACCGAAATGGGTTGTGGCCCGGAACTGGTCGGCGGTTCTTGGTCGGGGGAGCCGTCACATGCCGCCAGCGGCAGGGTGGACAACAGAGCCAGGCCTGCCGCCCAATACCGCCATTCCCTGCACACCATGCCAACAGTGTAGGCGGCCTATGGCGGACAATTTATAAGCATGCTTAGCTTAGTCTCACCACAGATGACGAAGGCACACAGAAGGGAACTCCATGTCCACCGTTACCCAGCTGTTCAAGTCTTCTGCCGCAGACGTCTGGAACGTCATCGCTGACGGCTGGCTATACTCCGGCTGGGTTGTTGGCGCCTCAAGGATTCGCGCGGTGGATGACCAGTGGCCACGAGTCGGTTCCAAACTCCATCACTCCGTGGGAGCCTGGCCTCTCCTCCTCAACGACAGCACCAGCGTCACCGCCGTCGAACCTGGCCGGAGCCTGGAACTCCTGGCCCGTGGCTGGCCCGTAGGTGAAGCAACGGTCCGCATCACTTTGGAGGACCTGGGTGGTAACCAGTGCCGCGTTTCCATGGCCGAAGACGCGATCCGGGGCCCGGGAAAGGTGGTGCCAAAGGCACTTAGGGATCCGATGATCACCGTCCGCAACCGGGAAACTCTACGTCGTCTGGAGCTGATGGCGGCTGGCGGAGCGGGGAAGCCCAGCAGCTAGTCGCCCCCTGGGGAGGGGATGACCCAGTCAAAGGCTGCCGCCCGGGAGCGGGCGCCTTGGGCAGCCTTTGAACGGTTGGGTTCGCCCAGCTCTGCCAGCAGCTTCTCGGACAATACCACAAGTTCCCCGAACACATCCGGTGTCAGCCATTCGGGACGTGTGGCAAACAGGATGTCCTCGCTGGAAGTGTTGCCGCTGGCGCCGGGTGCGAAGGGGCAGCCACCCAGGCCTCCCAAGGCGCCGTCCACCATTGCAGCGCCCGCCTGGATTGCGGCGAGCGTGTTGGCGACGCCCAGGCCCCAAGTGTCGTGGCCGTGATAGACGATCCGCCGGGCAGGAGAATCATCCCGCACACGCGCGATCAGGCTGGACACCTGGGCAGGAACGGCCTGCCCCAAGGTGTCGCAGATGACGATGTCAGTGGTGCCCTCCGCCCGGGGATCATTGGCAATGGACAGGATTCGCTCCTCGGGAACGTAGCCTTCGAAAGGACAGGTGAAGGACGTCGCGATGCACAACTGAATCTGGCCATTCACTGCACGCGCGTACTCAACGGCCTCAGGCAAAGCAGCCAGGCTCTCGTCCGTCGTCCGGCCGATGTTCGCCTTGTTGTGTGAATCCGAAGCAGACAGGCAGTACTGAAAATTGCGCGCGCCTGCAGCTGATGCCTTGGCAACGTGGCCGGGTGTCGCTACCCAGATCCAGCACTTTTCGAGTTCCTCGGGCGTGAGAGCCCGGACCACCTCCAGAGTGTTGGCCATGGTGGGGACGAGGTCCGCGCGCGCCATGGATCCGAGCTCGATCGCCGGGACGCCCAGGCGCAGCAACTCGCGGACTGTTTCGATCTTTTGCTCTGTCGGCAGGAGTTTTCCGGTGAGCTGCAGCCCGTCCCGCAAGGTGACGTCCCTCAGGATGACGCTGCCCAAGGTGTTTCCAAGCGTTGTGGCGTGGGTGCTTTCAAAGCCGTTCATGGTCGGAGAGCCTCCTCGCGGCCGGAAGCCGCATCGATTTGGGCAGCATCCAAGTGAAGGAGCCCGCCAAGGATTTCTTCAGTATTCTCGCCGAGGTCCGGCCCAAGATTGCGGATGGGCAGGGACTGCTCCCCGATCACGGGCACGATACCCGGGAAACCTACTCCCGGGAGGATCTCCTCGCCTGTGGAAACATCGAACTTCTGGATCATGTTGCGGGCCGCGTACTGGCTGTCTGTGCTGATATCCGCGGCTGTGTAGATAGGACCAGCAGGAACTCCTGCCTCCTCCAGGGCGGCCAATGCTTCAGACGCGGTCAGCTGCCCGGTCCACTCGCCGATTGCCTGGTCCAGTTCCTCGCGGCTGGCCCAGCGCCCGGCATTTGTCTGCAGTGCTGGGTCCTCAGCCAAGTCCGGCCGGCCGATGGTCTGCATGTATCGCTGGAAAATCGAGTCGCCATTTCCGGCTACGACAATGCTGGCGCCGTCCTTACACACGTACGCATTCGAGGGCGCAATGCCTTCCATCCGGCCACCCACGCGCTGCCGGTCCACGCCGTAAGCCTGATAGTCAGGAATCAGCGATTCCATCATGGAGAACATCGCTTCGTTCAGCGCGACATCGATGATGCGCTCGGTGAGGGGAACAGCGCCAGTCGAGCTTCGGCGTCGTGCTTCACGTTGGTACAGGCTCATCATGGAGCCGAAGGCGGCGTAAAGGCCCGCGATCGAGTCTCCGATGGAGACGCCCACGCGCACCGGAGCGCGGTCCGGATCCCCCACCAGATTGCGGAAACCGCTAAAGGCCTCGGCGACGGCGGCAAACCCAGGCCGCTCGGACAAGGGCCCGGTCTGTCCAAAGGCAGAGATGCGGGTGACGATGAGGTCCGGATTGGCTTCGTTGAGGACTTCCGGTCCGAGGCCCCACTTCTCCAGCGTTCCGGGGCGGAAGTTCTCAAGCAGGATGTCCGACTTGGCAACCAAGGCCAGGACAGCCTGCTTGCCGGCCTCGGTGCGGAGGTCCAGGACCACTGACTTCTTGTTGCGGTTCAGCGTGCGGTAGAGCATGGAGGTGTTGCCCTTGTGGAGTCGCCAGTTGCGGAGCTCGTCGCCGGTGCCTGGACGCTCGACCTTGATGACTTCGGCGCCGAAATCGGCCAGCAGCCTGCCAGCCGTGGGGGCGGCGATGTAATTGCCGAGTTCGAGGACTCGGACGCCGTCCAACGGGGCGATTGTTTCGTGTGTCATGGTCTTCTCTCGTGCGGGGCTGATGCGTTCCCTGTGAGACGCGCCATATTCGCTAATCCCATACTATGAGTCTGAACTCATATTGAAAGCCTTCCCACAAATTAGACTGTCCCAATGTCTTTCCTCATACGTCCCGCTCGTGAGAGTGACGTTCCTGGCATCAGCGAAGTAGAGCTCACCGCCGGGCGAACATCCCTGGCCGCTGCCGGCAGGTTCGGAGAAGGAATCAGTGCCGCGATCAGGGATTCCCATCGGCTGGTCCTGGTGGCTGAAGCGCCACCGGACATGCCCCGGGATGGAGGTTCCGCCGTCGTGGGTTGGTCCAAAACGCACTATTGGGACTATTCCGACGGACACGCGCCGGCTGGCCATTACCTCGGCGGAATCACTGTTGCTCCGCATTTTCGTCGCCAAGGGGTGGCGGCAGCGCTGACGGAGGCGAGGCTGGAGTGGATCTGGGAGCGGGCGGATACGGCGTGGTACGTGGTCAATTCCCGTAATCAGGCGTCGCTCGCCCTCCACCAGCGTTGGGGCTTTCAGGAGTTGGCCCGCGGTCCCGGATTTCACATGGTAACGTTCGACGGCGGTGAGGGACTGCTGCTCAGGGCGCCCCGCCCGGAGGTCTAAAGAAGGGGACGCGGGCGATTTCACTGCCGTGCCCTTCGTGATGCAACTCCGGCGGCTTAGCATGGTCCCCAAGTACACCGACTGGGGGAGTGTGTAATGGGGCCACTGGAATCGACTCAAGCCAGCATGACTGGCGCGGCATCAGCCCGAACAGCGGCGGGAGGCGATTCCCCCTTAGGCTCAGGCTCCCGTGCGGCTTTGCGGGCCAAACGACGGCGCCCTTCCCGCCTGAGGAAACTGGACCTGGCCATCATTCTGGTCCTGATCATCCTCCTAGCCGTTTCCGCTACTCCTTGGCCGTCCGCCATGTTAATTCGCAGCGTTTTTGAACGCGGAGCTCAGTCCACTATTGATGAGATGACGCCGTATGTCCCGGACACTCCATTGCAGGAGCTCTCCGATGTCGTTTACAAGCCTGGCTCTGCCTTTGACGTTTTCAGCCCTGCGGGCACCACCGCGGCGCTCCCGACCATCGTTTGGATTCACGGCGGCGCATGGATTTCCGGGGCTCAAGGCGATGTGGAACCCTATCTTCGGATTCTTGCCGCTGAGGGATACACGACCATCGGGATGAGCTACCCGATTGCACCGGAGGCCGTCTATCCGACGGCTGTGCGGGACATCAATGATGCCCTTGGCTATATCAAGGCACACGCCACAGAATTGAATGTGGACACCACGCGGATTGTCCTGGCCGGCGATTCTGCAGGAGCGCAGTTGGCCAGCCAAATGACCACTCTCACTGTTAATCCCGAGTACGCCAACCTGATGGGGATCAAACCCGCGCTCCAGAAATCGGACCTTGCTGCCACCATCCTGCATTGCGGAGTCTACGATCTCCGGGCGATGGCGGACCTCAATGGCTTGGTGGCGTGGGGCTTCAAAACCTCGCTGTGGGCATACACGGGAACGAAGGACTGGTCCTCCACATATGCCGGCAGCACCATGTCCACCATCGATTTCGTGACCAAGGATTTCCCGCCGACCTTCATCAGTCGGCGGCAATGGCGATGGTCTGACGTGGCTTCAGTCGGTTCCCTACAGCAATCGCCTGAAGGAAGCGGGTGTTCCGGTGACCGAATTGTTTTGGGCTGCGGACCACGATCCCGAGCTGCCGCATGAGTACCAGTTCCACTTGAACTTCAGCGAGGCTCGCGATGCCAGGGACAAGACCTTCGACTTCCTGTCCACGCATGCCGCTAGAACGAATTGAGGTAAATGCCGTGGAGCACTCGGAAGAACATATCGAGGCCGGAGCCTTCTCCCTGCCGGAAGCCATGACCGGGAGGGCAAGCCCCGCCAAGGCGGCAGTTGGCGACGAGCCCGTCTTCGCCTACATTGCCAGCCTTCCGCAGCCTCAGCGTGGCGTCGCCGAAGCCATTGATGCGCTGGCGGCCAAGACACTACCGGGGCTCGGGCGCTCGGTGAAATGGGGCATGGCGTATTACGGCGTCGGCGACGGCTGGTGCTTCAGCTGCGGTGGCTTCGCTGGCCACGTCAAACTCATGTTTATCAATGGCGTGACACTCCAGCCGGTGCCGCCGGTGACGCCCGTGGGAATGGGCAAAGCGACGCGGGGTGTGGAGCTCGAATCCGTTGACGACATCGACGAAGACCAAATTGCGACCTGGATGAAACAGGTCACGGCCGTCCCGGGTGTTGGAGGAAAGAAGCGCTGACCGTAGATACCGTGCGGGAATAGTTTGTGATGCTCCCCCGTTCACTCATTTAGATGCATATGCATGTATGCTGGGAATGAACGAGCAACAGGAGAATGCCATGGAAACCCGCCGCATCACAGTCCTTTCCGCCGGACTCGGCGTCCCGTCGTCGAGCCGTCTGCTGGCCGACCAGTTGGCGGCCTCCGCCGAGCGGGAGCTGCGGGCGGCAGGCTACGAGGCGAGGATCGACGTCGTCGAACTTCGAGATTTGGCCGTGGACATCGCCAACAACTTCGTCACCGGTTACGCCGCTCCGCGCCTCGCAGAGGTGATTGCCGGCGTCGAGGATTCCGATGGCATCATCGCCGTAAGCCCTGTTTTCAGCGCGTCCTACAGCGGCCTCTTTAAGTCCTTCATCGACGTCCTGGACCCCAAGTCCCTCGACGGCAAGGCCGTACTGCTTGGCGCCACCGGCGGTACCGACCGCCACCAGATGGTCCTGGACTACGCCATGCGTCCGCTGTTCAGCTACCTGCGGACCCGGGTTGCGTCCACCGGCGTCTTCGCCGGGCCCCAGGACTGGGGAAACGACGACGGCGGCTCGCCCCTCTCGGCCCGCGTAGACCGGGCTGCCGGTGAACTCGTGCAACTGCTCAGCGGCCCCCAGCCCGGTCGCAAGGCCCCAGCCCTGGAGTCGCTGCCATTCGAACAGCTGCTGGCCGGTATTTCAGCTGGCAGGTAATCCTATGTCATTGGAGTCGTGGAAGTAGGCGCATTGCCACTCCTGCGTCTTTCGCGCCTGGCGACTCGACGTAATGGACCACGGGGGATAAACGCGGAAACCACGCTTCCCACCGGTGCCGCCGACGGAAACTATGCCGTGGCTGATCAGGGCTGACCGTGGAAACACGAAGTGACCGGACTTCGCCCCTTCCCTTACTGAGATCACCAGGGTGTCCGCGTCGTCGGCGGAAGGGTGGTCCGCGGGGAAAGGTTCCGTGCCTCCGTCGGCCGATCGCCGCCACACAGCCACGAACAGACCCACCTTCGTCGGCGTGAGCTTGCCGACCCGGAAACGAATCGACGCCCTGCCACTGATGGCGATAGCGGCTCCGTACTCTGCGTTGTCGGCCTCCGGAGTGGGTTGGGGGCACTCCCTCCCAAGCCGTTTGATGAGCCGCTGTGCTTCGACCAGCTCCGGAGGGATCATCCGTTCAGTATGCATGGTCCTTCCAACTCTTCGAATTTCAGGCGTCGCTCAGAAGGAAGGATTCCTGGGGGACCTGTTCGACTTTTAGTCGCGCTTACTCGTCCAGGAGTTCGATGAATTCACGGGCCTGTTTGATGGTGATGTCAGAGTGCCGTGTGAGGGCCAGAGCTGCGCCCTCCACATCCCCACTTTTTGCCAGCGTCCGGATTCGTCCGTAGATCTCGTCGTTGAGCATGTTGCTGCTCACCTCGCGCGTCACGTCGCCTTTGCTGACGATCGCCCGGTACCGGTAGGGGAAGCGCTCGGGCTCGTCGTCGTCGTCTGACAACAGATCCTTGGGCTGCGCCTCTGGCGTGAAGGGCTGCGGGTGGGCGGCCAGTGCGCCGACGGCGTCGCGCGACGCCCGTAACCCCTCCCCGGTGGCCTGYAGATACAGCTTGATCGCTGCCATGCCCTGTCCTTGCGCTATGAGCGAGTAGAGCCGCCTGTGCTGTTCCTCGTTCAGCTTCGCCGCGGATTCTTTGGCCAGCTGAACAGGATCCTTGGGGGAGTTGGCTGCAGCAGCACCGGCCTTTGTCTCGGCCGAACGCTTGCTAAAGGAACGCATCAGCAGCAATACGCCCGCAATGACCGCGATCAAAATCACGAGCGGGACAAACAAGGAATCCATGGCGTTATCAGAGCCGATCTACGTAGTTCTTAGCAGTGAGTAAGTCTGAATGGGTGGCCTGGCGGAAGACCTTGATGGCTTCTATCTTGCGCCCGCCACGGACCAGGTTCTGCAACTCAAAGGCGAGCTGCGGATTCAGCTGTCCA
The DNA here is from genome assembly GCF_052113945.1 of Paenarthrobacter sp. RAF54_2. Lineage (NCBI taxonomy): Bacteria > Bacillati > Actinomycetota > Actinomycetes > Micrococcales > Micrococcaceae > Paenarthrobacter > Paenarthrobacter sp. RAF54_2. The sequence goes on along the minus strand of NZ_JBFRDV010000012.1, from coordinate 121,336 downwards.
TTGGGGAGCACCGCAGGCTGGTGCCCCGCTGGTGTACCTGCCGTCCTGGCGATTTGGGCCTGATGAGCGGCCCGGCTTTGCTCTGTCTGCTGGGTGTGCTGGGCCTCGTTCTGGCTTGGCTTGGTGGAAGCCTCGATCTTGGCCCTGGCAGCAAGTGCAGCCTGAACTTGCGAGGCTTGGTGCGCTGCGGAACGGGCCGCAAGTTCGTGTTGATAGCGCTCGGCATCAGAAAGGCCTGTATCGCGCGGTTTGAAGGCCGCTGAAAGCGCCCACAGCAGGCCCACGAGGACAATTAGCGGAAGGGCAATCATCAGCACGTCACCAAAGTTCATCCCCATGCTTAGAGCTTATGCCAGAACTTGGTTATCCACAGCACATTCCAGTCTCGGCATAGACTTCTGAGAGGGCAGTGTCAAATTAAGGCCTGCTTTGTAAGATGCATCACATTTGCGGCATGTTTAGCATGGATTTGAGGCCCTGATGACCAACCAGATCAGCTGGGTCTGTGGATGGTTTTCCACCAAAACTTTCTTTGCTCCACAGCCTGTGATGAATGTTTCCGCAGGTCAGACCCTAGTTACTGCAAAAAGAATTTCTCTATCCACAGGGTAACGCACAGACTGTGCACAACGTGGGGGTGGTATTCCACAGGTTATCCACATGTGCACTTGACGGCGGACTTTGCGCCCGGACTGCACACCGCTAACGTGGCTCGGGTACCTGTTTCAGTATGGAATTTGCCCTCTCAGTGACCTTCAAGCAGCCGCGCGCAAACATGCTTGGGGAGACTTCTGTGGATAAGTTGTGGAAATTGGGGAAAGCCGAAAATTGTCGGACCCCCATGGATATAACAGGAGCACTCGGCTGGTCCGGAGGCTCGGGCAATCCATCCCAGGTTCACCTGCGCTTTACGCACCACTGAGGGATTAACTCTCTGCAGCGGTACACAAATGGAGGACGGCTTTGTCAGTTACGCACTTGGACTCGATCGAGGGCACACGCGCTTCGGACTCGAGCCGGAAACCTCCGCAGGATATCCCCGCTGAGCAGTCAGTCTTGGGCGGCATGATGTTGTCCAAGGATGCCATTGCCGATGTCGTGGAAATCGTCCGTGGTCATGACTTCTACCGTCCGGCTCACGAGACGATTTACGAGTCCATCATTGATCTCTATGGCCGCGGCGAACCTGCCGACGCTGTAACGGTTTCCGATGAACTGACCAAGCGAGGTGAGATCAACAGGATCGGCGGACCTGCCTACCTGCACGAGCTCATCCAAACTGTGCCTACGGCAGCCAACGCCGGCTACTACGCCGAGATCGTGGCAGAGCGCGCAGTGTTGCGCCGCCTCGTGAACGCCGGCACCAAGATTGTCCAGATGGGCTATGGCCAGGACGGCGAGGTGGAAGACCTCGTCAACCAGGCACAGGCCGAAGTCTATGCGGTTGCAGAAAAGCGCACTGCCGAAGACTACGTGGCGTTGAAGGACGTCATGGAGTCCACCGTGGACGAGATTGAAGCTTCCGGGCACCGCGGCGAGGGCATGGTTGGCGTTCCCACCGGATTCTACGAACTCGACGAGCTGACCCACGGCCTCCACCCCGGCCAGATGATCGTTATCGCTGCCCGTCCTGCGGTCGGTAAGTCCACATTCGCGCTGGACTTCGCTCGTTCCGCCGCCATCAAGAACAATCTGGCCACGGTCATGTTCTCCCTGGAAATGGGCCGGAACGAGATCGCCATGCGTTTGCTCTCGGCGGAGGCAACCATCGGGCTGCAGGACCTTCGTAAGGGCACCATCAAGGACGAGCAATGGTCCAAGATCGCCACCACAATGGGCCGCATGAACGACGCCCCGCTTTTCATCGATGACAGCCCCAACATGTCACTCATGGAAATCAGGGCAAAGTGCCGCCGGCTGAAGCAGCAGCATGACCTCAAGCTCGTGATCCTGGACTACCTCCAGCTGATGAGCTCCGGTAAAAAGGTTGAGTCCCGCCAGCAGGAAGTCTCCGAGTTCTCGCGTGCCCTCAAGCTGCTCGCCAAGGAACTTCAGGTTCCTGTCATTGCACTGTCACAGCTGAACCGTGGTTCCGAGCAGCGCCAGGACAAGCGCCCCATGGTGTCCGACCTCCGTGAATCGGGTTCCATCGAGCAGGACGCCGACATGGTCATCCTGCTCCACCGTGAAGATGTGTACGACAAAGAATCGCCGCGAGCCGGCGAGGCTGACATCCTCATCGCGAAGCACCGTAACGGTCCCACCAAGGACATTGTTGTTGCCTTCCAGGGCCACTACTCGCGCTTCGCGAACATGGCCGGCGATTCTGGTGGTGGGGGCGGGTTCTAACCCTTCAGGCTCAGGGCCCGGCCTAAGCGAACGGGGGAGGGCCAACGATTTCGATGCCGCCATTTACCCGACCGGATTCTCGAATCCGGTCGAAGTCCACGGCCTGAGCCTCGTCTTCCGTGCGAAGAGGTTCGCTGGCGCCGTCGTAAAACGCCTGCGAGCTGCCGGGTGTGTGGAGGCATAAAACGCGGGTTCCGTCCTGAAGAACTTTGAACGCGTGTGGCACGCCGCGGGGCGCAATGGTCACTCCGCCGGCGGCGACGCGATGCTCCTCACCGTCCATGTTCATCAGGATCTCTCCGGCCAAAATGTACATGGTCTCGTCAGAGGCCGGATGAGAATGCATCGGCGTCACTTTATTGAGGGACATCTCGTCTTCAAACAGGAGGAACGCCCCTGCTGTCTCGTCAGCCGTCGCCTTCCAGGTATGGACGCCACCACCGAAGAACCAGCGCTTGGCCCCCTCTCCAGACTGTCGGATGATTGCTGATGCTGCCTTCTTCGTCTCCATGATGCTCGCCTCAATGCGTTGTAGGAAGACTTTATGAGACGTATGTCTCATGACAAGACTCATGTACCATGAAGGGTATGTCAAGAGCCTACGTCGACGTTGGCCGGACAGGTCAAAAGCGCCGCACGCTGGAGGCCCTCGTCGGGTCAGCTCGTACCCTGATCGCGTCCGGCATTTCCCCCACTGTGGATGAGGCCGCTCAAGCAGCAGGGATTCCGCGGAGCACCGCCTATAGGTATTTCTCCGGACAACGGGAGCTCCTGTCTGCCGCCCATCCTGAAACCGCACGAACATCACTGCTTCCCTCCTCTCCTCCTGAGGGGGTCGCGGAGCGATTGGAGGCAGTGGTAGTGGAGTTCCTTCGGATTATTGTTGAAACGGAAGTCCAGCAACGCACAATGCTGCGGCTTTCGCTTGAGCAGTCACGCGGAGAAGGCAACAGCCTTCCCCTCCGACAGGGCAGGGCAATTGGCTGGATCACCGAAGCCCTTGCCCCACTGCAAAGGACAATGACGGATCAGGACATCCATCAATTGGTCCTGGCCATCAGGAGTGCCATCGGCATCGAGTCCCTCGTCTGGCTAACCGACGTCGGCGGGCTTAGTCGTGAGGAAGCCGTCGCCTCAATGAGGTGGACGGCAGGGGCCCTCTTATCCCACGCGCTCTCCAGCGGACTCCCGGTCCGCGCATGAATCCGGTGCTTGGTTATAGGCGATGTTCCAACAGGACTAAGGCGTCTGTTCAGGGCCGTGGCAGTACCAGCAGGTACCCGCTGGGGAGCGCGCTGCTCCAGCGTCGCGGCTCCCGGACAACGAACTGCGTCGCCAGCTGCTCAGGGGTCAGCAGGCTGTTGGGTGCAGGCGAAGGCCCCCACTGCCCGCTGCCGTAGGGGTAGAGCGGATCCTGCACACGAATTCCCGTGACGGAGAAGTCCGGGAACTGGGAGGGATCCCCGAGTGACTCGAATCCGCTCATCACCCAGGCGTGGCGGCCACTCCACATGACCAGGCCGACAGGGCGGCCTGTAGTGGCCATGGCCCGTGCTGCAGTTCGAATTGCTTCCCCATAATTAGCGACGCTGACGACTTCGTAGGGTCCCATCCCGACGGCAGTCAGCACTGCCGCCCAGCCGAATGGATTCGCCCCGTTGAATGAGTCGGAGGACCGCATTCGCGCCATTTCCCACAGCTCGGACTGCTGGGCACGGCCAGCCCACGTGCCGCCTCCGGTATCGTCGACGAGGTTATGCGCGATCTGGATGCTCGCTGCGACGCACCAATCAAAGGTGTACTGCGGTACGAAGTCGCCTTCTTGGTACAGGTTCAGGGAATACGCCTGAGGCGCCGCTACAGGCGTTGGAACTGGAGCAGGTGTCGAAATCGGAGCAGGGGCTGTTGTCTGAGGGGGCCCCTGAGCTGGACCGGCGACACCGCCGGCCACTGGCTGGGCTGTGGAAGATGATGTCTGTTGATTCGGGGCGGCCTCGTCTACGCCTATCGGGGACGAACAGGCCGAGAGAAGGGTGGCAGAGGCGACGAACCAAGCCAGGAGACGGGCACGGGCACCGGTCATGATCCAGTTTAGCGCTCGGCCCTCCACCACCTGAAGGCAGCCTTTTCCACCATTGGACGGGGGCTACACCACGCTAAATGCGACGGAGGGTGGAGTAGGGGCGACTTGGGAGGGTTCCTGCCACCCACGGCTGAACTGATGGTTCCAGTGGAATCTGCCCGCGGCCGTCGCGAATAATCAGCACCACCGCGCCTATCGCGGCGGCAAGGGAAGCCAGGCCCAACAGGACTAAGACAACAGCAAAAGCCAGAGACATCTCCACGCACCTCTAGGCTTAATTTTACCGGTGTTCGTGCCTGAGGTGATGGAGTTTCAGCTAGTTGCCGGTCGCCTTGAGCAAATGATCCGGCAGCCGATTCCCCGGAGCCCGGCCTCGGATTTCCAACAACTCGCGGGCGTGCGCATGCAACTTCCTGTCCTCTTCCGATACAGGAATCCACTCAGGAATGGGCACCGCCGTTCCCGTTTCGTCCCGGGCCACCATCACGGTGAGGCAGTACGTTGTTAGGTTCATCTCGCGGGTTTTCGGATCACCGGAGCGGACGTGGACAGCGATGTGCATCCCCTTTGCGCCCGTGTAAACGAGGCGAGCTTCTACTTCCACCACGTGGCCGATCAACAACGGCCGGTAGAAGCGCACGCCGCCTGAGAACACTGCCACGGTGTCCTTGCCGCAGTATCGCGAGGCGCAAACGTACGCGGCTTCGTCGATCCACTTCATGACGATGCCGCCGTGGACCTTGCCGCCCCAGTTCACATCAGTTGGGGCTGCCATAAACCGCAGGACGACGCGCTCGGCGGTCCCGGCGTCGGTATATTCCTGGGCGTTCATCGCATTGACGATCTGTTCACGAACTTCAATGCGCGCAAGCGCATGATCCCTTTGCTCGATTTCTTCCGGGGTGGCGGGCTCGAATTGCGGCACGGGAATCGGCTTGCCGTCAGGTCCGACGGCCACGAAAATCACCATGCACTGGCTGTGCATCGTCTCCGGTCCGCCCTTGGGGTCCCGGGAACTGACCACCGTGTGGATGTGCATGGAGGATCGACCCGTGTACACGATGCTGGAAGTTACCTCCACCATGTCGCCGCTGTTCACCGGATCGGTGAAGTGAATGTTGCCCACGTAGGCGGTGACACAATACGACTTAGCCCAGCCCACCGCTGCGGCGTACGCGGCCTTGTCCACCCACTCAAGGACTGTGCCGGCGTCGACCGATCCGCTGTGTCCAATGTCCATCGGAGCCGCAAGGAAGCGGAGGGTCACGGAATTGCCGGCTGTCTCACTCATGCTGGAAGTTTACTGTCGGCATGTTTCTGTTACGCGAGTAAGTCTGGACCCGCTGTCCAGGTGACCGGACGACCGCTGCCTACCCGCGCTGGATTCCCAAGGTTGCGATGAGATCCTCATGCAGCTCGAACCATGCCCGATGGAATGAATCACGGTCGGTCGCAGTGAACCAAGCCGTGTCCGTCCGGGCGTGCTCTAGCGCATCCATCAGCCGCCGGGAGTAGCCCGCGAATCGTGGCAATAATCCCGCCAGACGTTCTTCCAACGGACTCCACGAAGCCAACGCCTCCTCCAAGATCCCGGCGGCAGCTGTGCCAGCTACCTGCTGCAGTTGGATGGCGCTGCAGGCACTGACAACGGTCAGATTGAGGTTCACGAACTCGCCGTGCACGCCGATCACCAGCGGCCGGGCATCTTCACGCTCCAGCTCAGCTGCGAGGAGGCGTTCATTCTCGACCCGCCCCAGGCTGGAAAGTGCCCATCCGCTGCTACCTCCAAATGAAGTGTGGGAAACGAAACCGAGCACGCCGGCGTCGATGAGTTCGGATTCGACCAAGCTGTGATCCCGACTGAATCGATCCGCGACGGCCTGGGTGTCGGCGAACCCGAGGAGTCGGACGGCGTGAAGTGTAAGCAACTAGTCGCCAGTCATTCGGCTGATTCCACAACGGCAGCACCGGCAACTGTGCCCAAGGAGCCGTTGACCGTCAGGGAAGTTCCGTCCGCGAGCAACGTCATAACGTCGCGAACACCTACCACGGCAGGTATTCCGAACTCACGGGCAACGATCGCGGCGTGGGACAACATTCCGCCACTCTGAGTGACAACTGCCGCAGCCATTCCAAAAAGTGGCGTCCAAGCGGGGTCGGTGGTGCGGCACACCAACACATCGCCAAGCTGGAACCGACCGAAGCAATCAGGCCCATTGATGATTCGCGCTGTCCCATGGGCGGACCCCGCGCTCGCCGCGGTTCCGCTCAGCGTCAGAGCCATCGTCACCGGCCACCCGCCGGGTTGGGTCGATCCGAAAGCCGATCCAGTCGTTGTTGTGCGGCCTGGGCGGAGCGGAGCCCGAGGCTCTCTGCAATCTGCGGCCACGTGAGGCCTTCTGCCCGCGCAAGAAACAGAAGCGCGGTTTCGACGGCGTCCATCTCACCACGAGCGGCGGCAACCAGTGCGAGAGCGGCACGTAGATCCGCGACCTCGACGGGGACGGGATTCGCGTCTGCGCCCTGGTCGGAACCCCGGGACCGCCACAGGACGTGCTGGATCAGGTCCATGGCGGAAGGAGGCTGACCCGGGGCGAGCCACGGCCGGGCATTGAGGTCCGAACCACCTCTGTCCATGAGCAACCGGACAGCGCTGGTTTCCCGCTCCGCTTCGTCAGCGTCGTGGGAGCCTCCGACGTTTTCCATGTGCTGCTCCTTCGCTTCTTCGACCCCAAGCATGGAATATCAACATGATGTTGTCAACATATTGTTGATGGCAGCCCTTCTAAGTGACACAGCCGCTGGACTTGATACACAAATGAGAATCAATATCATTTAACCCATGCCTCATCATCCAGTCCTTATTTCCCCTGTCCCAGCCACCTCGAAACGCCGGTTCCCCGCAAAGCCGCTTGCCGCCGTCGGGCTTTCCGCTCTTCTACTGACGGCGTGCGGAGCCCCTGGAGGGTCAGCCGGAAATGGCGCAGAGCCCGCCGCTTCCAGCAGTGAGAAGTCCAGCCCGAAAGAGGCCGGCGGGCCCACTCCGCGTCTGGTTTACACGCACGACGCCGGTATTGGAGTCCTGGACGCCACCACCCTCAAGCCTGTGGGAGGAGCGAAATTGTCCGGTTTCAACCGACTGAATCCAGCTGGAGACGGACGCCATGTGTTTGTTTCCACGGGAGACTCGTTCCGCCTGTTCGACGCAGGTGCCTGGACCGAGCCGCACGGTGACCACAGTCATCACTACGTCGCGGAGCCCAAGTTGACCGAACTGGCGTTCGAAGCGGACAAGTCCGGTCACGTGGTCCATCATGCGGGCAAGACGGTCCTGTTCAGTGACGGATCAGGCAAGGTCGAGAGCTTCAAGTCGTCCTCATTGGGTGCTTCGATCGAGGATGGTGCCCTGCCCGCAACCGACGTCTACACAACGCCGGAAGCGCATCACGGTGTGGCAGTCGAACTTGAAGACGGCAAGTTGCTGGTGACGCTCGGAAATGAGGAAAGCCGCTCCGGAATCGCCATCCTCTCCGCAGGTAAGGGCCAAGAGCGTCAGGAAATCGTCCGCAATGAGGACTGCCCTGGCGTCCATGGTGAGGCTGTTGCTGCCGGAGAAGCTGCGGTGGTCGGTTGCGAGAACGGCATGTTGATCTACAAGGATGGCGTGATTACCAAGGTCGCCAGCCCGGATGCATACGGACGTCTGGGTAATCAGGCGGGTTCCGAGAAGTCGCCCGTGATCCTGGGGGATTACAAGGTGGACAAGGCTGCTGAGCTGGAACGCCCAACCCGTATTTCGCTGGTCAACACTGAGACCGCAAACCTTCAGCTTGTGGATATTGGAACCAGCTACTCCTTCCGCTCGCTGGGGCGCGGACCTGCCGGTGAAGCTCTGGTGCTCGGAACTGATGGTTCCTTACGCGTTATCGACCCGGTTTCCGGTTCTGTGACCTCGACGATCCCGGTTGTCGCCGCTTGGGAAGAATCCACCACGTGGCAGGACCCGCGTCCCACGCTGTTTGTCCAAGGCTCGACGGCGTTTGTCACCGAACCTGCGACGAGCACCATTCACGCGGTGGACTTGAAGATAGGCAAAGTGAAGAAGTCGGCTCAGCTGGAGAATGTCCCGAATGAGCTGACTGGTGTGGAAGGCTAAACGCTCTCTCACTTCCAGCGGCTTTAAGCCGGATGTTCTATCGCTTTCCTGACGAAAGGGAGAGAACATCCGGCTCAATGGGCTGGTATGTGAGAGAACGTCTGGGGTTAGCAGGGCGCTTACGCGAGGACGCGGAGCTTGGATCCCTGCCTGGCGAAGAGTGCGTTGTCGGCGGAGAGCTTGCCGGCACCAGCAAGAGCGAGGGCCAGGGCGGCGCCGGCGAAGAGCAGAACCAGTTCGTATCCACCATTGGCGACGAAGACGCCAGCCGGTGCGTGAACCAGGAACAGTGCGCCGAGCATGTCAATGGCGAGGAGGGCTGCGAAGACCCTGGTCAGGAGCCCGATAATCAGCGCGATACCTCCCACGAGTTCAAGGGTTGCAACCACTGGGGCTACCGCGGAAGCGCCGGGGACACCCATCTGCGCGAAGGAGGCCTGCGTTCCGGCGATGGTGAATTCGTTGAACTTCTGCCAACCGTGCGCGGCGAAGAGAAAACCTGCAATAACGCGGAGGACGGTCAGGGCTGTGGTGCTCAGGCTGGACTTGTTCATAGCTTCAACCTTTGCCCAGATAAGTTGAAGAGTCAACCAATTAAGAAGTTCCGTGACTTTTCCCACGTGGCCTTGCTTGTAGCCATGGCTGCAGAAGGCGCGTTGTGATCGGCAGGAAGATGTACGTCATCAACGGCGTCAGGATGACGATGTTGAGGAGCACTTGGAACACCAGCGGCCACCCCTGCGTCAAAGGGTGCAGCAGGAAATTAGCCAACAGACTGAGGGGGAAGAAAGGCAGGAAGATGCTGATAGCTTGCTTCCAACGAGGCGGCACAAGGGTTTCGGGGACGACCACAGAGGCGTCGCCCGGCTGTGAAAACCAGCCCTCGATTCCTGTGCGCCGTTCAACGCGGGTGGTCTCCATCATTTCCCGGGCGCTATCAATCCACCACCGTCGCTCTTCAGACTGCTCCCATCCGTGCAGCGTTTCAGCATCAGCGAAGCGGTAGAGCATGTGCCATTCGTTTGAGCCAGCGCCATTCCGGACCCAACCCGACCCCAGATATCCGGGCCACTCCCGTGCCAGTTCCTGGCCGGCGTGTGCCCAGGCGTTTGCTTGTCGGGTGTACCCCGGAAGGATGGTACGGGCAACGGAAACTGTAACGGGATGCTTGTGTGACACGGCCCCAAATTTACCCGCCCCCAACCGGACTAGGCTTGTTTAGTGCCTCAAACCACAACCATCACCACTCGCTCCAATGCCCGCGAGATTCTGCGCCTGGCAGTACCCGCGTTCGGCGCGCTCATAGCCGAGCCGCTGTTCCTGCTGGCCGACTCCGCCATCGTTGGCCACCTTGGCGTGGATCAGCTCGCCGGTGTGGGCCTGGCATCCACGATCATGCATACCGCTGTGGGACTTATGGTCTTCCTGGCATATTCGACGACGCCGGCGGTTGCCCGCGCGATCGGTGACGGTAAGTTGGCGAAAGCTTTGGCGGCAGGGCGCGACGGCGTGTGGCTGGCTTTGGTGCTGGGCATTTCGCTCGCTGTGGTCGGCTTCGTCGCTGCCGAACCTCTCGTAGGCCTGATGGGCGCCACCGGCGATGTGCGTGGGTTCGCGGTCGACTATCTGCGCTGGTCGATGCCCGGGCTCGCCGCGATGCTCCTGATATTCGCAGGCACCGGCGTGCTCCGTGGTCTTCAGGACACCCGGACTCCTTTGGTGGTTGCCACTGCAGGTTTTGCGCTGAACATCGGGCTGAACTGGTTTCTCGTGTACGGCGTGCACCTCTCCGTTACCGGTTCGGCGATCGGGACCAGCATTGCGCAATGGGCCATGGCCGCAGTGTATTTGGTGATGGTCGGGCGGAATGCACGGCAACACGACGTGTCCTTCAAGCCCGACTGGCACGGCATCCGGGCCATGACCAAGGTTGGCTCCTGGCTGATGCTGCGCACGCTCAGCCTCCGCCTCGCCATCCTCGCCACCGTCCTCGTGGTCACAGCCCAGGGCGCAGTGAACCTCGCCGCGCACCAGTTGGCGATGACCATTTTCTCCTTCCTCGCCTTCGCTTTAGACGCCCTCGCCATCGCCGCGCAAGCCTTGATCGGCAAGGAACTGGGTGCGAGAAATGCTGGCCGCGTCCGGGAACTCACGCGGATCATGATCCGATGGGGGCTCGGTTTCGGGGTGGTCACCGGGCTGCTGCTGGCGTTGGTTGCTCCCTGGGCCGGCTACCTCTTCACCTCGGATGCCGGCGTCCGGGAGGCTCTTACCCTGGCCCTTTGGGTCCTCGCCGTTGGACAGCCGTTGGCGGGCTATGTGTTTGTCCTCGACGGAGTCCTCATCGGTGCTGGCGACGCGCGCTATCTGGCGATTGCCGGCGTCGTAAATCTTGCGGTCTATGTGCCACTGCTGGCGGCCGTCCATGTCATCAGGCCCGACGGCGCGGCGGGGCTGGTGTGGTTGTGGGTCGTCTTTGCGCTGGGCTACATGCTGGCCCGCGGGGTCACGTTGGGGTTGCGTGCGCGCACTGATAAATGGATGGTGCTGGGTTCGCACTAAACTGGACGCGTGACTCTCCCAGCGAATTCTGCCCAGACACCGTCTGCCTCCGTGGCCGAGCTCTGGAAACCCGTGCTGATCCGCGCTGCGGTTGCACTGGTATTTGGCCTTGTCACGATCTTCTGGGGATCGCCTTCTGTGCAGGTCCTCGCGTGGGCTATCGGCCTCTATCTGCTGGGGACGGCAGGCGCTTTGTGGATGTCCCGCGTTCTGCCGGCGGCTGTTCCGGTGGTGGTCGCTGCAGGCGGTGTGGTGGCTTTGGTCACTCAGTCCGACGCCGGCGTCGCGCTTTCCGCCGCCGCAGCGCTACTGGTACTTGGCATCTTTGAACTGGTTCATGGACTGCAGAATCGCGACTCGTTGACCCGTGACTGGCTTGTTTCCGGTGTTATCGCTTTGGGAACTGCCGTGGCGTTGCCGTTCTTCATTTCGCTCGGGGCCCACGCTCTTTTGGGCGTCGCTGGTGGTGGCGCTATCCTTTCCGGAGTGTTGTGGATGCTCTCCGGACTTACCCTCCGGCATGACGTTCGGTCGGGGACTCAGGCCACTGCGCCGGGTGCTTCCCCCGAGGCCGTAAACTAGTAGCTGGACGTTCTACTCGCTGTAGAACTTTTGCAACCGGCGGGGAGCCGAACAGGCCCGCCATCATTGGAGGAATGACCGTGGCAGACCAGACACCAAGAGAGCCGCGCAAGATGCGGACCTCGGTCAAGGGACCCCTCATGTTCTCCGCGTTCTTCGCAGTATTGGCATTTGTTGCGGTGCTGATCTTCGCCTCGGGTGGCAGCGCACGCACTCCCCGGTTCGACCTCGCGTTCACCGGCGCCGGTATCGCGTTCATCGTGAGCCTCGTAGTGGCTGCGATGCTTTCCATGAGCCACAAGGAAAACGCCGAGCACCTGGGCAAGGGCTCGGGCGTCAATCTCAGTTCAAAGCGCCCAGGGCACGGCGGCTCCGCAGCCCCCGGTTCGGCTGCTGATGAGACAGAAACGCCCGACGGCGGCCACTAACCTTCCAGCGCTTCCCCACTTCGGTGGGGAGGCGCTTTTTTGTGGGGCGGCGCGATTTAACGTCCCGGCCTGCTGACACGCACGCCCGCGACCGCCACGAAAATTTGTCTGCGCCACCTCAATCCGGGTGGCACTCGTCCGTTTATTGGGCGCTGAGTAATTTGCGTGGCGTGGGTGACACGCGCTTGGGTCTTCGGGGAAAGCCAGCGTTTACCGCGAGGAACGTCAGGAGCAAGCATCCGCTCATGAGCAAGCCTACGTCCGGCAGGACGACGTCGTAAGTGAATCCGTCGATCTCACCCACCTGACGTTCAGGCTTGTTGTAGCCCCAAACCAGAAGCAGGGCGCCCGCCACAGCGAGAACGATATACACGGCCCAATTTCCCACCCACCAAAGGCTCAGTCGACGATTAAGGCGTAGGGGAAGACCCAGGGCCACGGCGAGGCCCGTTGCAAAAATGGGTCCGATCATCAAAAAAAGAAGAGATCCCAGGAACTCATATGTAGGGCTGGCAGACATCATGACGACGAGCCACATTGCGCCCAGGAATGGGTACGCGATGGCCAACTGACTAACGGGGGCCATGTCCGGCCAGTCTGGTGGCCGAACCCAGGCGGTATGAGGTTGCCTGTGTGCCTGAAATCGCCGATCCTGGTTTGGTTGTTCCCCCATGTCAGCCATTATGCAGGCCTCTTAATCGCCCTCCGCAGCTTTCCTTGCCCGATATGCCGCGACGTGGGCTCGGTTGGCGCAGTTGCCTGTGTCGCAATAGAGCTTGGAGCGGTTGYGGCTGAGGTCAAGGACCACGGCGTCGCAGTCGTCGGCGGCGCACACGCGCATGCGATCCATTTCCTGGCTTCGGATCACGTCAATGATTGCCATGGCAGCTTCAGTGCCCATGCGGTCGGCCAAGGGTGCTTCCGGGGTTGTGGCGTGGAGATGCCAGTCCCAGTGATCGTGCTTGACGAGCTGCGGGAGTGCCTTGGCGTCAACCAGCAGTTTGTTCACAGTCTTTGCGGCGGTGTCCTCATCGGCGGACCACAGTGAAGCCAATTCGCTCCGGAGGCGCTTGATACTGCGCAATTCCGCTTCGTCATGAGTCCTCGAACCGGAAAATTCTTCGGCCGCCAGAAACGCGTCGAGGTCCTCCACGGACGTCAGGGAATCCTCTCCATTCGCTGCGGTGTTGACGAGATTTACGACGCTGCGAAGTGCAATCTCGGTGTCAGGCGCAAAATGCACTTTGACTCCTTACATGTTTCGGGAGTACTGTCATGACCATAAGCCCACTTTACTCCTGACAGGAGGCTGCTGTGTCAGCTACAAAGACGAAGGCTGATGCAAAAGGTTTCCTGGCCTCAGGACTCGGCATCGCTCTCTTTTCTTCCGCAGTTTTCGGCACCTCCGGCTCCTTCGCCAAATCCATGCTGGAAACTGGCTGGTCACCTGGCGCTGCTGTTGCCGTACGACTCACCGGTGCCGCACTGATCCTGGCGATTCCCGGCGTCGTAGTTCTCCGCGGCCGCTGGCATCAGCTTAAGGACAACTGGCTGACTATCCTGCTGTTCGGGCTCATCGGAGTGGCCGGCTGTCAGCTGTTCTACTTCAATGCGGTGGCCCGCTTGTCCGTGGGTGTCGCACTGCTGCTCGAATACCTGGCTCCGGTGATGATCGTGCTGTGGCTTTGGATCGCCAGCCGACGCCGTCCCCGGTCCCTCACTGCAGCCGGCGCACTGCTTTCGCTGGGCGGACTGGTCCTTGTCCTGGACCTGACCGGTGCTGTGAAGGTGGACTTCATCGGCGTCCTCTGGGGCATGGCTGCAGCAGTATGCCTGGTGATCTACTTCTTCATCACAGCCAAGGAAAATGACACTCTTCCTCCACTGGTGCTCGCCTCGGGCGGGCTTCTGGTGGGCGCGCTGGTCATGTGGCTGGTGGGTGCCTTGGGGCTGATTCCCATGACATTCAGTACCGCTGATACGACCCTCGGCCCATGGACAATACCTTGGTGGGTTTCGGCTGTGGGACTTGTTATTCTCGCGACCGTCCTCGCTTACGTTTCAGGGATCATGGCGGCGCGCAGCCTGGGGTCCAAAGTGGCGTCATTCGTTTCCCTGACAGAGGTGCTGTTCGCCGTGATCTGGGCCTGGCTGCTGTTGGGCGAACTGCCGGGTCCCATCCAGTTGCTGGGCGGACTTCTGATTGTGGGCGGTGTGGTCCTGGTCCGTGTGGACGAATTGCGCGGCGACCGCAAGGCCGCCCGGACCGCTGAAGAGGCCGTTCGCGCCAGGGTCCTGGATCACGCGAACGACGTCGAACCTGTCCCCTCGGGGCCTGTCGCCAAGGTCCCACGGGACTAAGGGCGGCCGCAAGTTTTGATCCTGGAAAAGCGAAAACCCCGAACGCCTTTGCGTCCGGGGTTTTCCCCACTGTCTTAGTTGGAAGCCTGCTGCTGCTGCTCAGCGTTCTTCTGAGCGCGGTCGCCGGCTTCGCGAAGGGCGTCGGCAACCTTCTTCAGGTTGGAAGCGTGCTGGCTGTCCCACTCGCCGCGGAACTTGTCAGCGTCCGGGCCCTTCCAGTCGGTGCCGTCAAGGGCACCCTTGAGCTGTGAACGCTGCTGCTCGATGTTCTCGGCACCGGCCTTCAGCTTGTTACCGAGCTGACGAAGCTGATCAACATCTGCACCCCAAATAGCCATGAGATTCTCCTTCATTTGTTCGGACCCGAGCTCTTCGGCATCCCCAGCGGCCTCCGGCTCATCCGGAAGATCCAATAGCTAAAACCTATCGTGGGATTCCAAAGAGCGTCGATGGGCACCCCTCCCCATGCAGCGCTGCCCATAGTTAGCATGGGGTTATGTGCCGGAATATCAGGACTCTCCATAACTTCGAACCACACGCTACGTCGGCAGAAGTGGAGGCCGCCGCGCTGCAATATGTGCGCAAGATCAGCGGTTCCACCAAGCCGTCCAAGGCCAACGAGGAAGCTTTCGCTGAGGCTGTCCACGAGATCGCCCACATCACTCAGCACTTGCTGGATTCGTTGGTGAGCCATGCCCCGGCGAAGAATCGTGACGAGGAAGCCGCCAAGGCAAAGGCCCGGGCTGCTGTCCGCTTTGGGACGGCTTAGCGGTACAACCCTGCAAAGTGAATAGCAGCACATGACGTTCCGGGAACCCGGACCGTCATGTGCTGCTACGTAGTAGGCGCTACTTCCCGAACGAGCGCAGCCGCAGGGAGTTCGCCACAACAAGCACGGAGCTCGCTGCCATTGCTGCGCCCGCGATCATCGGATTCAGCAGTCCAAGAGCTGCCACCGGGATACCGATCGCGTTGTAGAAGAAGGCCCAGAACAGATTAGTCTTGATAGTGGAGAGCGTCTTGCGGGAGAGCTCAATGGCCTGGACGAGCTGACCCAGATCGCTGCCCATTACCGTAAGGTCCGAGGCTTCGATCGCGACATCCGTGCCCGATCCCATCGCAATGCCAAGATCGGACTGCGCCAACGCTGCGGCGTCGTTCACGCCGTCGCCGGCCATAGCCACAGTTGCACCGGAGTCCTGAAGCTTCCGCACCGCATCCACTTTGCCTTCGGGCAAGACACCGGCGAACACGTCATCAGGAGAAATCCCGACGGCGGCAGCTACCTGGGTGGCCACGGCAGCGTTATCACCCGTCAGCAGCATCGGACGAATTCCCAGGTCCTTCAGCCGCTGGATCGCAGCAGCCGAGCTGGGCTTGATGGTATCGCTCAGGCTGACAATTCCCGCAGCTTGACCGTCCACCGCAACCCAAATTGCGGTTGCACCGCTGTTCTCCTGGGCTGCGAGTTCGTCCCGTTGGCTGGAATCGAGGGCAATGCCGTTCTCCTCAAGCCAGCCTGAGCGCCCAACGACAATCGTTTTTGCGGTGCCGTCCAACGTCACGGTTCCCCGGACACCGCCGCCAGGAGCGGAACTGAAGTCATCCACGCCCGGAAAGGTACCGGCGTCGGGCATTGCTTCCTTGGCCGCTGCTGCAATCGCGTGGGCGATGGGGTGCTCCGATGCCGACTCAACCGCACCGGCAAGGGTCAGAACTGCTGCCGGTGAGTGGCCATTGAGGGCAACTGTATGATCCACGGCAAGCTTTCCGCTGGTCACAGTGCCGGTCTTGTCCAACAGGATGGTGTCCACGTGGCGGGTGTCCTCAAGCACTTGTGGACCCTTGATGAGGATGCCCAGCTGGGCGCCGCGGCCCGTTCCTGTCAGCAGGCCCACAGGAGTTGCAAGCCCCAAGGCGCAGGGGCAGGCGATCACGAGGACAGCTACCGCTGCGGTAAACGCCGCATTGAGGTCGCTTGAGAAGAACAGCCACAACAGGAACGTCACCAGCGCAAGCACCAGCACGATCGGAACGAACACCGCGCTGATCCTGTCCGCCAGACGTGCGATCGGCGCTTTTCCGGTCTGCGCCTGGCTAACCAAACGGCCCATCTGCGCCAGGGTGGTGTCGGACCCAACCCGTGTGGCCCGAACCAACAGACGGCCAGAGGTGTTGATGGTGGCGCCTGTCACCTGACTGCCCGGACCGACCTCGACCGGAACAGATTCACCGGTAACGAGAGAGGCGTCGACGGCGGACGCGCCGTCAATGACCACGCCATCCGTCGCGATCTTCTCACCAGGGCGCACCACAATGACGTCATCTACCAGGAGTTCTTCAGCAGGTATTTTCTGCTCCCGGCCGTCCACCAAAATCGTGGCATCCTTGGCGCCAAGATTCAGCAGGGCCTTCAAAGCATTGCCGGCCTTTGCTTTCGCATTTGCCTCCAGATACCGGCCCAAAAGCAGGAACGTGGTGACAACAGCGGCGACCTCGAAATAGAGCCCACCACCGGACATGCTTTCCATGCCGGGATGCTCAGTCATCCGGGGATCCGCGAACAACTGCCAGGCGGAGTAGAGGTAAGCCGCGATCACCCCGATCGAAACGAGCGTGTCCATGGTGGATGCGAAATGCCGGGCATTGATAGCAGCGGCCCTATGGAACGGCCATGCAGCCCAGCTGACCACTGGCAGCGCCAGTACACCCACAATCCAGCCCCAATTTGTGAACTGCAGGGCGGGCACCATCGAGATCGCGAAGACGGGGATGGTCAGTATGGCTGCCGTGATCAGGCGTGGGCGGAGTGTTGACGCGGCTGGGCCGTGGGACATGTGGTCGGCGTGATTCTCGTGCCCGGTGTGGTCGGGTTGTGCGGTGCCACGGGCGCCATGCTCTGCATGCTCGCTCGTTCCTCGCTTAGACGCATGCTGCCGCATGCCGCCGGTGGCTCCGCTGCGGACGTGGCCGCTTCCCGGTTCCGCAGCTTGGGTCGACTCAGCCAGCGCCGCGTCTCCATTGTGGGTGGACTTATTTTGGTGGCCCTCGTGGGCCGAGTGGTCGTTCGTGAGACCGGTGGCGGTGCTTGGGTGATGACCGTGTTCGCTGGGGACGGTGGATTCGCGTCCGTCCGAGTGGGCGCCGTAATCGTGGCGCTCGCGGGTGTGGGGGGCCGGGGGTTGGCGGACTTTGGCTTTGTAGCCCGTGGCGTTGACGGTGTCCACGATTTGTTGATCCGTTACTGTGGCCGGAACGGTCACATGGGCTGATTCCAAGGGCAGGTTGACGCTGGCTTCAACGCCTTCAAGCTTGCCGAGCTTCCGCTCAACTCGATTGACGCACGAGGCGCAGGTCATGCCCTCTATGTCCAGTTCGATGACCCGGGTTTCGGGCTGATTGAAGGTCTCCTGGTTACTCAAGAGGTCTCCTAGGCTTCGTTGGCTACCACCAAGTAGCCGGCTTCAGCAACGGCCTCGCCTATTTCTGAAGGCGAGAGCTGGTTGGTGGATTTGATGGTCACCGTGGACAGTCCGCCGGGGTTGAGGTCCACTGAGACCTCTTCCACGCCGTTAAGTGCTTCGAGTTCCTCGCTCACGCTTGAAACACAGTGGCCGCAGGTCATGCCGGAAACGTTGACGTTTGTCTGGATGGTCTGGCTCATGATGCGCTCCTTTGTAGTGAGTTGAATGGTGTGGTGTGTGGTGCCGGAGTTACCGCAGCAGGCGCCCGATGGCATCGGTGGCCTCCTTCACTTTGGCGTCGATCTGTTCGGCGCGGGCTTCCGGGTTGGGCTCGGAGGCAGCGCCAACCACACAGTGGCCGATGTGCTCCTCGACGAGCCCAAGGCTGACGGCGTGCAGGGCTTTCGTGGCGGCAGCTACCTGCGTGAGGATGTCGATGCAGTACTTGTCCTCTTCCACCATGCGCGCGATGCCGCGGACCTGCCCCTCAATGCGTTTCAGGCGGCGCAGGTATGCATCCTTGTTGCTCGTATAACCGTGTGGCGCGGCGTGCTCCAGATCCACTTCAATGGTCGGGAAGTCACCGCCCGGCTGACTAATACTCAGGTCTGCATTGCTCATGCATTGAATGTATACCCCTTGGGGGTATCAAAGCAAGTACCCCCCGGGGGTATCTTCCTGTTTGTTGCCAAGGAGAGCGAAGCCAGCCCGCGATCACGTAGTCTTTGCTTTGGCGGAAGGAGAATGCCGCTGAATCCGCTTTTCTCAACGGAGGACACGTGAAAACCTCGCCGCTCGCCATAAATCTCGATCCCGCCGCCTATTTTCGCGCCAAGCTGCAGTGCGAGATTGACGTCATGGAAGTGGCAGAGTCGGAGCCGGGTTCCCTCGTTGTGGTGGACACACGCAGGCAGGCCTCATGGGATCACGGGCATATTCCCGACGCGGTACATATTCCGACTGCGCAGATTCCGACGCTGGCTGCTGGCTTGATCCCGGCGGGTTCAATAGTGGTGGTCTACTCATGGGGTCCGGGATGCAACGGCAGCACCTTCGCGGCGCTCGCATTCGCCGAGCTGGGATATTCCGTGAAGGAAATGATAGGCGGAATCGAGTACTGGATCCGGAATGGCCTCCCACTTGAGACTGCTTCCGGAGTCAGCTCGCAGAAGCCCGATCCACTGGTCACAGCTCACAAGTACGGGGACGGCTTGAAGGATTCTGCCCAAGACATCGCCCGAACCTCGGGCCGGTGATGTGAGGAACTTCGGCCGTCAGGCTTTCTTCAGTTCCTGGGCGAGCATCACGAGGATTCCGCTGGGGCCTCGGAGGTACGTGAGTTTGTAGACGTCGCCGTAGGTTGCCACGCCGCGAAGCGGATGGAATCCGTGCTTTGCAGCTACCTCGAGGGCCTTATCGATATCGTCGACCGAAAAGGCCACGCGGTGCATGCCAATGTCGTTGGGGCGCGTGGGGTCAGACTCGATCGCTTCCGGGTGGATGTATTCAAATAGCTCAAGGCGACCCTGACCGTCAGGGGTTTGTAGCATCGCGATCTTGGCATGGTTTCCGTCAAGTCCTACAGCCATGTCGGCCCACTCGCCGCTGATCGTGTCACGCCCGATGACTGAAAGACCAAGATCGGTGAAAAAGGCGATTGCTGCTTCGATATCGCGAACAGCGATACCGACATTCTCAAATTTGATGGCCATGCGTTGAAAGCTACCAAGGTCTGGCGATTGGCTCCAGTGATGGGGCGGCGCCGCCTGTTCATCCAGGTGACGGCTCGGCTTCCCGTTCCCGTAGCCTTGCGCAGGTAATTTGGCCGGTGCCCCCAAAGCCAAACCGATCTCTGGAGCCTGATATGTCACTCACACAACGTGCCCTGGGCGTAGCCGCCGCCTTGGTCCTCGGTGCCATCCCCGCATTGCCAGCCCAAGCGGCCCCGAGCGCAGACGCCGGTGACTCCTCCTTCACCTTCGGCGTGATCGGGGATGTTCCGTACGGTCCCGCCCAAGTCGAACGCTTTCCGCAGATGGTCACCGAGTTGAACAACCAGGACGAGTTGAAGTTCGTCACGCATCTGGGCGACATCAAGGCAGGATCCGCTCAATGCACGGACGAGTACTTCGCCGCCATCAGGACCCAGTTTGACCGTTTCGAAGCTCCCCTCATCTACACGCCCGGCGACAACGAATGGGTGGACTGCCACCGAGTAAACAATGGCGCCTACAACCCGCTGGAGCGGCTCGACACCTTGCGCGAAATGTTCTTCAGCACTCCGGGAAAGACCCTGGGTGGCAACATGCCGGTCAAATCCGCCGCGGAGCAGGGGCTGCCCGAAAATGTGACATTCAGCAAGGAGCGGGTCGCCTTCTCCGTCATCAACGTCCAGGGTTCCAACAATTCACTCGCGCCCTGGTCAGGTCTCGGTGAGACCGTGCCCAATGAAGCTCAACTTGCGGAGGTCCAGGCAAGGACGGCAGCGGATGTGGCCCAGTTGCAGCGAACATTGCAGATGCCAGGAAGACCGACTCGCGCGCCGTCGTAATCATGACCCAGGCCGACATGTTCGACCCGTTCATGCTCTCGCAGGGTGCCGAAGCGAACCCGGAGCTCGTGAGCGGCTTCCGCCCGATCGTCGAGGCAATTGCTGCCGGGTCCGCGTCCTTCGGCGGCCCGATCTACATCTTCAACGGCGACAGCCACGTGTACAACGACGATGCACCGTTGACTGCGGGCTCACCGTGGCTGGGCATCTACGGCGTGGACGCTGCAGAGAACATCCGCCGCGTGACCGTTGAAGGTGCAGCAACGTCCAACGAGTGGCTGCGTGTGACGGTTGCCCCCAACAGTTCTTCGGGTAACGACGTCCTGAGCTGGCACCGCGTGCCCTACACTTCCTGACCCACGCAAGAAGGCTCGACGTCGGCACTCAGCCGGGTGCCGACGTCGGGCGTTCTATTCGGTCTCCGCTTCCTTCAGAACCAGCGCGGTCCCCTGGAAGGCCTGAAGTTCGAGGAAGAAGCTGCCAAGATCATCCACTTGCCCAACGTTTTCGCCACTGAACAGATCGTGGACGCTGGCGCCAGGGACAAGATGCGAGGACTGGATGCTGCCCGCGATGTCTTGGTCGGAGAAGTTCAGGACGGTGACCTCAAGCTCGCCGCTGCCAAGTTGATTGACCAGAACGAGCAGCCCGCGGTTGGAAACGTCAGGTACGTCCAGCAAAGTGCTCGTTGCGATCCCTGATTCTTCCCTTACTTTCAGGATCTGCTGGAGCCGCCGGGCGTAGGAGGCCGGATCCTTGAGCTGTTCAGGCAGCGGACCATAAAGGCTGGTAGCGCGTGGCATCCCGGCCAACGATGTCTTGGCATCGGGGCTCGTCCCCATGAGGTCGTGTGCGCCGCGGTTGATCCAGCGTGTGTCGCCCTGCGACGTGAGCTCACGTACCGTGGCGCGGTCCAAGGCTGTGATGCCCGTGAGGTCCCAGCCGGAAAGGGCGAAGACCCCGGGCTGCAGCGCGTTGTACATGGAGAGGAGCACGTGGGCGTCAAGGACCTGAGACTCTTGCTCCTTGGTGATGGCGGCGTGGTTCTTGACGCCCAGGGCCGCCATGATGAAGCTGACGGTGGTGCAGGCGATGCCATTGGTTGTGAAGACCGCGTTGTACGGGCCATTCTCGCCCGTGAGGCGTTCCCGCAGGGTGTTCTGAACTTTCTCGGCAACCTCGGCACCGGTCAGCTCTTCGCCGGCAAGCTCGAAGATGTCCTCCCGGTGGCCAGCGGCAAAGTGGAGCAGTTCGTAGGTCAATTCATCGTGGTTCTGCAGCGCGTGCACCAGGGAGGCCTGGTCCACGCCGATCTCCATGGCAAGCCGAAGGGTAAGCCGCAGGAACTCGGTATCACCGGTGACCAGCGCGTAGTGGTAGGCGGGCCTGGTGATGAAGTCGTAGGACAAATCCGGGCCCGATTCGGACTGAGTCTTGATGTCGTCAATGGTGAGGTTGAGTTCCTGAAAAGAGAACCCACCCACCTTGCGGATCATGGAGCCAATGAGCTGGTTCGCTGCCTCGGACAAGGGGTGGCCTTCCGACCAGCCCGGCTGCTCCTCAGCGCTCTTCTCCACGCCGAGGAACCCGTTGGCATCCAGCCGCAGGGCGCCGGTGCCCAGGTCCAGGAGGGAGTGCAGCGCATCGCCCACCACCAAACGCATCCCGGCGAAGGTTGGGTCCAACCAGTTGATGGACGGCTGTCCGGCCTTGAAGTAGTGCAGATATACCCAGCGACGGGTTTTGCCGGTGGTATCCACGATCGGCCTGGTGGCGCTCCAGTTAGTCTCCTTGACCCCGGGCTCGTAGAAGATCACCCGTTGGAGCCTGCCGATGATGTACCCGGCCTTTTGCAGGGCCTGCTCCGCGTCGGGACTGATGTTCACTGAGTCTTCGCCCTCTGGAACATCAGGCAGCAGGTGCCAGTCTTCCTCGGGGATGTCCACCATGTGGTAGATGCCCGGGTAGTCGCGGAAGTTCATCTCGGCAAGACGGAAATCCGCGCCCTTGCCCGTGTGCCCGGGCACGATGTCGTCGATGACCGTCCCCTCATGATCTGCGGCGACTTCGCACATCCGGCGGAACTCTTCTTCGGTGCCGAACGCGGGATCGATCGCCATGCTGATGCGGTCAAAGTGACCATCTACGCTAGGCGTTTGGGACCAACCGCTGATGCCTCCGGCCAGCTTGACGGGTCCGGTGTGGAGTCCACGGATGCCGATCTCCCGGAACGCTTTCCATAGCCCCGGATCTCCCAACGCGGACAGGAATGACTGGCCCTCGCGGGTGATGAAGGAGAGAGGGTAGGCCGTGAACCACACGGGTGCGCGCTCCACAGCGGCCCTGGGGTTTGGCCGGGCGTAGGCGTTCTGCCACATACTCGCCTGGCCTGAGAGTTGCCGTGCCATGGTGTTCGCGTCGCCGAGCATCGACTGGTTCCGAAGCCAGTCCACATACGTTGGGTTGCGCCCGTCGAATTCCAAGGAGGGGCGGGCTGCGAAGAATTGCCGCCTGCGCGCTATTGGCCGCAGGGCTTTCGGGCGGGCGGGATAGAACTGTTCGTCAAAAGTGATTTCCGCCGGCTCGGATGCTGCAGTGTCAGCGGCCTCCGCGCCATTCGTAGGCTCTGCACCGTTCACACCCTGTGCAGGCTCAGCGCCGTCCGTGGGTTTCACGCCGTTGGCCGGCGTATCCTGCCCCCCGGAATCTCCTGCGAGGCTTCGGTTCTCTGACACGTTCTCGCTGGCTATGGGCTCCCGCACAGTTTTCTCCTTTACGCGGTCGCCGCTTTCGCGCCGACCTTCCGAGGGGTCGTTCAAGAGGTCGCGTACTCCGGCTTCCCGGAGTCTTCATGCTAAGCACCGGAGCACACCATTTGTMGACCCATGACGGACCTGTGGGTTGCGGAACCACCCGAAAAGGCTCGACGACGGCCCTCAGGTGAGTGCCGGCGTCGAGCCTTGGCTGTTGCTTTGGTCAGCCCTGGTGCAGTGCTTCCTGCCGGCGCTCCTCCAGGGCATTGCGGACACGCTCCACGTCCCGCGGGTAGCAGAAGTAGAGGGCCGTGAGGACTGCCGCGTTGACCAGCATAAGGATCACCAGGGTCCAGAGGAACACGGCCTGGATTCCGAGGCTTGAGGCCAGTGCGCCCGCTCCGAGGGAGAAGACGGCCCACCCGATGGTCTCGAAAACGGTCAGGAAGATGGCGAAGGCCTGGCCGCGAAGTTCCGGCAGGACGACGGCCGCGACGATCGGACGGTTGGCGGGCGGATTGGCTCCTTGGGCGAAGCCGATCAAGGCCCAGAACGCGCTGTAGATGCCGATGTTGTCGTAGTCGAATTGGGTGGCGAAGAATGCGACGGCGGCGAAGAGAACCTGGGCGCCCTGCAGGTAGGCAACCCGGCCGCGATCGGGAAGGACCCGATCCAGGAGGGCGACGAGCCAGCCGCCACCCGCGGTTCCGGCAAAGTAGCCAAGCCCAAAGGGCACCAGGACGATGGCCGCGACAGCGTTGGTGAACCCCCGTTCCACCACGAGGAACTGGATACCGAAGATCGCGATGAGGAGGTGCCCGGACAGCAACCGCGAGAGCATCATGATGGAGAAGCTCGGAATCCGGAACAGCGAGGTCACCGAGCGGACAGTGACTTTAGGGGCCAGGCGCTCGCGGCCGCTGAGGTCTGCGAGCTGCTTCTCGGAAGCGCCAACTCCCGGGTCCTTCAGGAGCAGTGCCACAAGCAAGCCGGCCAGGAGGCAGATGCCACCGATGGTCCACATGCCGAAGCGCCAGCCGTCAGTAATGCCCGTAAACAAGGCGATGAGCGGGGCAATGAAGGAGCTGATAAGGCTCATGAATCCGTAGAAGTAGCCCGCAGCCTTGCCGCGCTGGCTGTCATCGAAGGAGTCCGCGATGATGGCGTTGGCGATCGGGCTTCCACCGATGATCGATGCCGACATCAGCGTGTTGAGGATCAGCAGTTGCACGAAGTCCTGGGAAAAACCTGCTGCTATACCGAAGACGCCACCTGCCAAGGTAGTGGCGATCAGCGCTTTCCGTCGGCCGATCTTTCCGGCAAGCCAGGCCCACGCCGGACCGGCCGGGACAGCAATGATTTTGCCGAGTGCGGCCAGCAGGCCAAGGTGGCTGCTCTGCAGTTTCAGGGCTGCCGCAATGGTCGGGAAGAGGGTGGCACTGAGGCCGGCTTCCGTATTGTCCACGACGGTAACGCCGGTGAGGACAGCGAGGTTTCGCCAGCGGTGGGGGACTTTGCTGGCCTGGGCTGCTCCTTCTGCTGGAGCTTCCGTGGCGAGGGCGGGGCTGGGTTGGGTGGTCATGGGCTGTAGGTCCTGTCTACATTGTCAGGCTGGGTTGGGGATGTGTCACTGGCTTGGAGTTACGCCGTGGGGACGGCAGCCAGTTCCTCGGCAATGGACCCGAGGGCGCTCGAGGGAACCGGGATGACGGCTGCGAGCTGGTAGAGGCTGAGCTGGGCGGGGATGTTTACCAGCTCAGTGCTGATGAGGTCGGGGAGGTACCTCTCCACGGCTTCGCGGCCGCGGACGTCCTGGAGCAGTTCCAGAAGGGGCAGTGCCAGGGCCGCTCCGCCGTCGCCGAAGCTGTCGATCGGAGGCAGGGGTTCCAAGGCGAGCCGCGCCCTGTCCGCTTGCTGGGCGGCGAGCAAATGCTGCTCTGTGGGTTCGGAATCGAAAGGAATTCCGAGCCGCTGGAACTGGCTTTCCGGTGCATCGTTGGCGTGCATGAGTTTGGCCAGTGTTTTCAGAAGGCGCAGTTCCAACTCGTCATCGATGATCGGGTTCGTTTGGTGTGGGTCGTTTTCCACGTCGAACAGGAGGGTTCCGTGGACCCACGAGTTCATCATGGAGGTAGTCTGGAGTTGCATTGTCCGCAGCCCCTTGGTGAAGCTGAACGCTTCCGCAGGTTCCCACTGCGCGAGTTCCGCCGTTGAGAACCGGGACCGCATGTGGGTGGGCATCAGCGTGTAATCCTCCAGCGGTGCGTTGGAAGGATCGACGGCGGCACGCATGTAAACGTAGTGGCCGTCAGTGACGTTGACGTGGCCACCGTGAATACCGAACAGGGCCGCCTCGCGTACTTCGCTGTCATCCTGCAGCACGGCGGCAAGGTCGTGGCCCTGCATATCCTGCGTAGGTTCGACGCCGAAGAAGCGCAGCATGGTGGGTGCGATGTCGATGGTCTGGGCAAGAGCTCCACGCCGGGTGTCCTTGCCGCCGGTGCGCGGGTCCCACAGGAACATGGGCAGGTGAACCAGCTCGTTGAACCATGGCTGAACAGATTTGGCCCACCAACCGTGCTCGCCCAGCAGGAAGCCGTGGTCCGTGTTCACCAGGAGGAGGGTGTCTTCCCACAGGTTGTACTGATCCATGGCATCCAGAACGCGTCCGAGCGACTTGTCGCACATCGAGACCAAAGCGGCATACTCGCAACGGGCGTGCTCCACCTGATCCTGAGGCTCGGTGACCTTCTGATATCCAGGCCAATCGAATTCGGGGCCATCGTAGTCGTGCTCGTACAAAGCCTTGTATTTGCCGTGGGTGAAGAAGGGCTCATGCGGATCGAAAAGCTCGATCTGGAGCATCCACTTGTCTGCTTCATGGTTGGTATCTATGAAGTGCAGGCCAGCGTCCACGGTTTGGGTCTGGGAGTGGTCTGCCTCGGTGGACATGTAGCTGCGGTTGATGAGGTCCTGCCGTTTTATCCCGGCACGCCAGTCCTGGCTTCCGTCGGAAGGATGTACTACACCCTTCCACGGGTCGCCTTCCTGGCCCCGGAAGAACTCCCAGGTGGTGTACCGCGGATGGTATGTGGCGCCGCCGTCCTCCCAATAGTGCGGGTGGTCTGATACGAGATGCGTGTGCACCCCTGCTTTTCCCAGCATCTCCGGCATGGAATCGTCGAACGGTTCCAGCGGGCCCCAACTGCGGTGCAGGAAATTGTGCCGGCCCGTGTGCATTTCGCGGCGGGCTGGCATGCAGGGCATCGAACCGGCATAGAAATTGTCGAACGTGGCCGTCTTTGCTGCGAGGCGGGCAAAGTTGGGCGCATCCACGAACGTGTCCGCCGCGTAAGGGGAGAGCATGTGCCTGTTGAGGCTATCGAACATGAGAATGATGGCCCTCATGGTCGCAGCTCCGCCGGTACTGCGGTGAGGGAGCGGGACGACAGCTGTCCATCCAGGAGCTCCTTGCGCAGGCTGATCAGTCCAGCCACGTGGGCATCGATGGCGCTCGCGCCCATGACGTGCAGGCGCTCTCCCACAGATTCGGCCAGCTCGGTGTCAAAGGCGATCGTGGGAGCCCATTGTTCCCTGCGGTCGCGGTTGCGGTACCTGGCGATCTCGTCCTGGCGGGTCTGGATTTCGACGTCGAGAATCCGGAGGAGTTGCTCGGCGCTCATGAAGCCGGCAAAGGACAACCGTGCAGCGAGTTCGGGGTCCTGGAAACGGCTGGCCGGGTGGTACGGACCGGTGAGCCAATCGAGGAACACGGTGGCTCCTTCATCAGTGACGCGGTAGGTCTTTGCGTCCTGTGCGCCGGGCCGGGGGTCCACGCTGTGGGTCACCCAACCTTGGCTCTCCATGCTCCCGAGCGAGCGGTAAACCTGGCTCATCTGCGTATTGGAACGCAGGAAGCGGCCATGGGTGTCCAGGTACTTCTTGATGTCGTAGCCCGTGCTCGGGTGCTCCAGCAGGACTCCAAGAAGGATGTGTTCGAGCTTCATTGTTCTCTCCATTGGCGGGTCATTGCGTGATGCGGGTCACGCTCTCTAAGAAAAGAATGACACAAGTGGAATGGTGCGTCAATGACACAAGTGGAATGCTTTTTGCGCGATAGGCGCCGAGGCAAGTTCCGGCGTCGAACCTTAACGCCCAAGCCTGTGTACACAAGGGGGACGGGAGGCGAAGCTTAAGGGGCACGTGCACCCAGGGGGAGTTCCGAATGTACAAAGCGCCGAACAAAGGAGTCACGGACAGTCGACTCGACCACGCTTTCTTCGTCCTCGGTGGAGCCGCTGCGGTGTGGCTGGCATTCCTGTTAGTGGGGGAGAGCTTTCACCTGGGGTGGGGCCAGGTGTGGTTCTCCTTTGTGTTCTGGGCATTTTTGGCCTACCTGCTGCTGCCTCGCCTCCACCGCATCCTGACCACCATTTACGTTCCCGGCTACTTCATCGGCCGGGCCCGGACCAGCGACGGACTGCTCGGCGACCCGGTGAACGTGGCCCTTCTCGGCACCGAGCCGCAGATCCACGCGATCATGCGGGCCGCCGGGTGGACCATTGCCGACGACGTGACCTTCGCCAGCAGCCGGCGCATCGTGAGCTCGACACTTTTGAGGCAGAGCTACACGCAGGCGCCCGTCAGCCCCTTGTACCTCTTTGACCGTCAGCAGGACTTCGCCTACCAGCAGGAAGTGGACAGCAACCCCGGCAAACGCCACCACGTCCGCTTTTGGCGCTGCCCCGAAGGCTGGATGCTGCCCGGCGGGCACAAGGTGGACTGGCTCGCCGCCGGCACCTACGATCGCAGCGTTGGCTTCTCGCTGTTCACCCTGCAGATCACCCACAAGATCGAGCAGAACACCGACGTAGAGCGGGACCACATCGTGCGGACGGTGTCCGAGGCTGAGCCTGCCGTGACCGTCCGTGTCATCAAGGACTTTTCCACCGGATATCACTCACGCAATGGCGGCGGCGATTCTATCTCCACGGACGGCGATCTGCCCATCATCGATGCCCGCCACGTGCCCGTCCCCGCCGACCAACCAGGCAGTCAGACGGACAGCCGCGACCGCCGTCCCGCACCCACTATGACGGGCGCATTCCTCGTGGTCATCCGGGCCTTGGCCGCGCTGGCTTTGGCCATCACTTTGCTGACCTCGGGCGGCAACATCACCATCGAGGACGCCAACCTTGACCCACAAACCACGACGGCGGCAATCGTCACCATAGCTGCGATCGTCCTGGTCTTCGGGCTCGGCGAGGTATTCCTTGCTTGGCGGATATTCCTGGGCAGCAACGGCGCCCGCGTGATTGCGATGGGACTCAGCTCCATCTCGATCGTGGTCCAGGCCATCGATGCCTCCACGGGGACCACCAATCTCACGCTTGAGGCAGGCCTGTCCGGCTTGGCGACGGACATCCTGGTGCTCCTGGCCCTGTCCAGCCAACGAGCCAGGATCTATGCGAAGCGCCAGCGGGTGCCGGCCGTCCCGCCGTCGGTGGTTCGCCGCGTGGCTTCCTGACCTTCTTTGACGCCGGGGTTCCCGCGGCGCGCCGTCCGACCCGGCGCGTCGGGGTGGTTTCACCTTCAAAGTGGGTGATGACGGTTCAGCCCCTGAAGCTTAGCCAATCAAGTACCCATCAAGTGAGACGCTCTACCAATAATGCTGCTAATCCGGCTCTAGTGAGACGTTCCCAACGGTCGGCTGGTTCCTCTATCAAGTTCCCATCAAGTAAATCCGACGGCACTGTCAGCTCACCGCTACGTAGTGATTGCCTGTGGCTCGGCCGCAGCCCACGTGGGCACGTAGCGCCGCATTCTCGGTGCGGCTTCGGGATCGAACGGCGCTATTAATCCGGCCTCAACAGCTTCGCGAATTAGGCGCGACGCTTGAGCACTGTTCTGAGGTTCTATGCCGAATCGCTCACGCACCGAGGTGTTGGTAGTGTGCTGTCGGGTGACGTGCCGCAGACACGCGTGAAGGTAGACTGCTCGAACTCGATCTTGTTTGTCCATTTTCGTAAGCGGCCGATACGCGAAGAGCACGACCCGGGTGTGGTTCTCCGTCACCTCTACAAGCGGCGCCGGGAGCTGGTGGTACTCAGTTTGAAAAACAATCTTGTCCCAGCCGCTTCCGCGTTCTTCACAGATTCCGGCCCTTCGCATGACAGAAGCAAGTGCTTCGTTCCTGGACTGAGGAGGTGTATCGACGAACCTGGCGGGGTCCATCAGCGGAACGCCAGGGCTCGTAAACTCGATGCGATCCTCGAATATTTCAAACATTGGCCCGGAACCACCGACAGTGAAGTCTTGATGGATCAGCGCATTGGCAAGAATCTCACGGATGGCGAGAGGAGGAAACATCGGAACATCTTTCCTCAAAGCTCGTTCCACAACCTCATTGGCTGGCAGCAAGGCCTCGATGTACCCAACAAGCCCATCAAATCCATTCGCGTAGCCTCTGGTGCCCACCTGCTCCTTGAGAGTTTCGATTCGACCTGCACCGCGGTATTGAATGACTCGGGCGGCCTTTCTGGACAGATTCTGGAACTCGGAGAGCCGCTTGGCAAACAGAAGGGCTCCGAGGTTGGAGATGTTCCAATCTCCGGACCCTGAGAGCTCAACGAAACGTTCGGATGCGAGGGCGTTAAGGATTTCGTTGGGGGTTCCCGGAAGTGGCTGTCCCATCAAATCAAAGTATGCGGGGTAGTCCAGTAGCCTGAGAACATCATCGCCGCGGACGTTTTCGAGAGCTATCAGCCGTTCAAAGGGCGTTCGGTCAAAAAGTCTCCAAAGCTCCCGCTCTTTTTGAGGAAACTCCTTGAGCTTCTTCTTGTAGCTGCCGATTCGGATGTATTCGGTGTCCTGGAACCGCACAGGATGTCCATATGCGCGCTCTATGCGCAGTACAACAACATCGTGAGCCTGAACAATGACTTCAAAGAACTCGAAGTTGATTTTGGGGGACACGACTCGTAAGAGCCAGTTTTCAAGTTCCTCATTGCCGATCTTCTTTTGCCGTGGCTTGAAGTTGGTACCAACAATGGCATGATCATCGTCTCTGACGCCCCAGATCATATATCCGTAGACTTGCCCCGCCATGGCGGCGGAGTTGGAGAGAGCCGAGATGTATTCTCCGATCGCGGCGGGGTCAGCGATATTCTCCTTAAATTCGACCCATTCGGTTTCGTTTGGTAGAGACGCGAGTTCCACAACAAGATCGGGGAGGCTGTTCTCGGGGACGGATATGCTCATTTGAAATCCTTTAGCAGCCGTCCAGAGACGACGCTCCTACGATTGCTCATCAAGAAGACCTCCTACGGAGTTTTTGTCCCAGCGGAATGTGCGCACAGGAAGAAGTAGCCATCGATAGTCTGCCATGTTGCGTCGAACATCAGCAGATATACGAGCGTTATCCACAGGTGGAGAACGCCGACGCCGCGCAAATCACTGGGGTCACAGAAACGGGCTGACGACGCCTGGATACAGGTGTCGCCAGCCCGAAACTGCGGCGCAAACGAAAATGGGTGTCGCGGCCAGGGAGCCTAGGCAGTAACAGCCAGGGCGTCGATCTCCACCAGCATGACCTCGTGCGGGAGATCCACAAACACGGTGGTGCGGCTCGGCAGCAAACCGCTGGGCACGTTCTCGCGGATGAACTCGCCGTAAACCTCGTTCATCGCGGCAAAGTCATCGCGGGTGGTGAGGTAGACGCGGAACATGATGACGTCTTCAACGGAGGATCCGCCGGCTTCGAGGATGGCCTTCACGTTCTCCAGTGTGCGACGTGTCTGAACGCGGACGTCGCCCTCGCCAATGTACTGGTTGGTGGCGGGATCCATGGGGCCTTGGCCGGAGACCTGGAACATCCCGCCCTTTTTGATGCCCTGGGAGAATACGTGCGCCGGGGCGGGGGCGTTTTCGGTCAGTACTACGTTCTTTTCACTCATGCTGAGTTCCTTTCGTGGCTGATCCAGCCGAGGTCATTCGAGATGGCCTCGGTGCTGGCTTTGAGATCGGGCAGCAGCTCCAGCAAGCCTTCATAGCTGAGCATCACTACCGGTACCGAACAAGAGGCTGCGGCAACAACGGCACCGCTGGCGTCGCGGATGGGGGCCGCGATGCAGTGCACGAATGCCTCGTGCTCAGCGTTGTCGTGAGCCCAGCCTTGGATCCTGACCTGCTCCAGTTCGGCCAGCAGGGCCTCCGGTGAGGTCAGGGTGTTCTCGGTAACTTTGATGTAGTCCAGCCCCGCCGCGATTTTTTCCTGCCGGCTGCGCGGCATGTCGGCGAGGAGGACTTTGGACACAGCGGCCGAGTGCAGCGATGCAGTGAGGCCGATGCGCGAGTACATGCGGACGGGGTGGTGCGACTCGAACTTGTCGATGTACACCACTTCATTCCCTTCAAATGCCGCGAGGTGGACGGTGTGCCCGGTCCGACCGTTCAGCTCGGCGAGGTGCGGGTGCGCTACCTTGCGGATGTCCCGCTGCTCAAGAGCAAGCGATGACAGTTCGAACAGTTTGGAGCCCAGCATGAAGCGCTGCTCTTCGTCCCGGACCACAAACCGCTTCTCCTCCATGGCGTGCAGGAGCCGCATCACGGTGGTTTTGTGCACGGATGCTTTGGACGAGAGCTCGTCAAGGGTGGCGGGCTTCGCCGCGAGTTCGGCGAGCAGGTCGATGGCCCGCATGAGGCTCTGGCTCAAAATGTCACGCTCCGGTTCTGGTGTTGAAATGTCCCTCTTCAACATGGATAGCAGCCCAGTCCTCATCCGAAGAATCGAGGATGGCCGCGAGCTCCTCGGCTTCGGGTAGCGGTCCGCGGTCGCCGTGAACAGTCAAGGTACAGGCGGCCGCGACGTGCCCCCTGCGGAGGCTCGCCTTCTGACCGAGCCCAAACAGCATGCCGCTGAGGTAACCGGCGGCGAACGAGTCACCGGCGCCAACAGGCTCGACGACGGAGACGGACAGTGCGGGAACCTCTTCCCGGGTGCCACTCCGATCCAAAGAAATGGCGCTGATCGCCTCGTTCTTGATGACCAGCACCTGAGGGTCCGGCATCAAACGGCGGAGTTCGGCTTCATCGGTGGTGCCAAAGGCGTGCTCAGCTTCGTCCTTACCAACAAGCACGACGTCGGCCAGGTTCGCCAAGCGCTGCAGGACGGAACGGTCCTGGCCCGCCCACAGTGCTTCCCGCCAATTGACGTCGAAGCTGATGATGCGTCCGTTCCGAGGTTCGCCCAGCATGGCTTCCAAGAGAGACAGGCACTCCGGGGACAAGGCAGCAGTGATGCCGCTCAGGTGGATGAGCGCCGCCTTTTCCAGCAGTGACGAAACAGCGGGATTGGAAAGCAAGGGGCGTCCCATGGCAGACGCCGCAGAACCTTGCCGGTAGTACAAAACTGAACTGCCGCCGTCGGGGTCTGTTTCCTGGGCGGGGACCTTCACGTAGAGGCCGGTGGGCCGGGACTCGTCCACCTCGACGCCAGAGACGCCCACTCCGTGTGCCTGAAGCTCGTCAAGGATGCGCGTGCCGAAGCCATCGTGGCCCACGCGGCTAACCCAATGCGTGTCCAGGCCCATGGCCGCCAGTCCCATGGCGACATTGGACTCAGCGCCACCAATCCCGCAGTGGAGCTCGGTGGCGAGGTGAAGGGGAACGGCCTGGACAGGGGTAAGCATGGCCATCGTTTCGCCAACGCATACAGCTGAAAGCATCGTTCTCCCACTAGTTCGTGCGCTTCTCAGCGGCCTTGACTCTCGATCCGTCACCATGTTAGACATATCACCAGCAGGTTTGCAACCAGCGTTGCAAAATACGCAACGCAACTGAGAATCTCATACTGAACAGCCCCACACCGCAGCTTCAAAAACGCAGCCCCGCGAAGGGAATGAACCCGTGAACACCTCCGAAGCCATCTCGGCACACGCCGTGGCCGGCCTTGCAGACCGTCAGCTCGATTGGCGCCACAAGGCCATTCCAGCCACCGCCAACGGGAGCACGCACGCCGAATTCCTCGCGGCGAAGCACACCCTGGCCGATCTCCAGACGCCGCTGCTCACGCTTGATAGTGCCGCGCTGCAGGCCAACGCCGACCACCTGGCCGCTTGGTGCAAGGAACACGGCGTGCTGTTGGCGCCGCACGGCAAGACCACCATGTCCCCCCAGCTCTGGGCCGAGCAGCTCAAACGCGGAGCCTGGGGAATAACCTTGGCGAACTTCGCTCAACTTCGCGTAGCCCGGGAGTTCGGCGTCCGGAACCTGCAGCTTGCCAACAGCCTCACGGACCCGCATGCCATCGAATGGGTGGCCCGAACGTCCACTGCCGATGCGCCGATCCTGTCCTGGGTGGACTCGGTGGGAACAGTGGAGGTCATCAACCGCGTGCTCGCCGGCAGCGACGCCGTGCTGGATGTGCTCGTGGAGCTCGGCGCCCATGGAGGCCGGACGGGAGCCCGGGGCGTTGACGCTGCCATGGCGGTGGCCCGCGCGGTTGCTGCCTCACCGAATCTGCGGTTGGTAGGTGTCAGCGGCTATGAAGGCTCGCTCGCGCACACAGCCGACGACGCCGGACTGGGTGCCGTCCGCGGCTACCTCGCCCAGATGCGGCTCCTCCATGAGGAACTGCTCGCTGACGGCTTGTACGGTTCCAGCGAAGTGATCATCACGGCCGGGGGCAGCGCGTACTTCGACGACGTCGTGACCGTCCTTTCACCGACCATCAGCACGGGAGCGGAAACGGGTGGCCCCGCAGTGGACCTCATGATCCGTAGCGGCGCCTACATCATCCACGACGACGGCTTCTACCGCGGAATCTCGCCCTTCTCCCGCTCCGGGAACCAGCCGTTCCGTGCGGGAATGCACGGTTGGGCGCGGGTCGTCTCGCAAACGGAGCCGGGCCTGGCCATCCTCGACGCCGGCAAACGCGACCTCCCGTTCGATGAAGGACTGCCGGAACCGCAGCTCATCGGTCCTGTCCTCGGCGGAGAGATGGAGCCACTGCATGGAGCCCACATCACGTCGGTCAACGATCAGCACAGCTTCATGACCTTCGACCCCGATACCACCAGCGTCCAACCCGGCGATGTGATCCGGCTGGGCCTGTCCCATCCC
The DNA here is from genome assembly GCF_052113945.1 of Paenarthrobacter sp. RAF54_2. Taxonomy (NCBI): domain Bacteria; kingdom Bacillati; phylum Actinomycetota; class Actinomycetes; order Micrococcales; family Micrococcaceae; genus Paenarthrobacter; species Paenarthrobacter sp. RAF54_2. The sequence continues at coordinate 86,926 of NZ_JBFRDV010000012.1, read as the reverse complement.
TGCACAGCCTTCGACAAGTGGACCGTGATCCCGGTGCTCGCGGACAGCGCGTCCGCCGAAAGCACACGCAACCAGACCGTCGTCGACCTCATCCACACCTTCTTCTAGGACCCCTGCCATGAAGATCCTTATCAGCAACGCCACCCTGGTGGATGGAACCGGAGCGGACCGCCGCCCCGCGGACGTCCTGCTGGACGGTGCCGTGATTGCCGCCGTCGTCGACGCCGGTTCCCTCACCGCAGCGTCAACCGGCGCGGACCGCGTTATCGATGCCACTGGCTTGGTCCTGAGTCCTGGGTTCATCGATATGCACGCGCATTCTGACCTGCAACTGCTTGTTAACCGGCAGCACTACGCGAAGCTCAGCCAGGGCGTCACCACGGAACTTTTGGGCCAGGACGGCCTGTCCTACGCACCAGTGGATGATGCCACGCTCGCCGGTGTCCGGGAGAAGATCGCTGGTTGGAACGATAACCCGGCGGACTTCGACTGGAACTGGCGGACCGTGGGGGAGTACCTGGACCGGCTGGATACCGAGGTCACCGATGCGGACGGCACCACAGGCCGCATCGCCACCAATGCCGCCTACCTCGTTCCGCAGGGAACCGTCCGCGCCATGGTGATGGGCTTCGCAGAAGGTGATCCCACCCCGCAGCAACAGCAGCAGATGCAAGACGTGATCCGCACGGCGATGGAGGAGGGCGCCGTCGGAATGTCCTCCGGCCTGACCTACACCCCGGGCATGTACGCGCAGACCGAAGAACTCGCGGGCCTCTGCAGGACCGTGGGCGAGCTGGGCGGCTTCTATGCACCGCACCACCGTTCCTACGGCAAGGGCGCACTGGATGCCTACGCGGAGATGATCGGCCTGAGCCGGGACACAGGATGCGCCCTGCACCTCTCCCACGCCACCATGAACTTCGCGGAGAACAAGGGCCGGGCCGGCGAACTCCTGGAGCTCATCGATAACGCGTTGGATGACGGCGTCGACATCACCCTGGACACCTACCCCTACCTCCCCGGTGCCACCACGCTCTCCGCGATCCTTCCCAGCTGGGCATCGTCCGGAGGCACCGAAGCGACGCTTGCCCGCCTGGCGGATGCCGACACCCGCGCCCGCATCCGGGAAGCCGTGGAGATCTACGGATCCGACGGCTGCCACGGAGTAGTTGCCGAGTGGGACACCCTTGAAATCAGCGGCGTCCAGAACCCGGCGCTCGCGGGACTCGTGGGCAAAACCATCAAGGACATCGCTGCCGAGAGCAACGAGGAGCCGTTCGATGTCTTCGCCCGCATCCTCACCGAAGACCGCCTCGGCACCGGCATCCTGCAGCACGTGGGGCACGAGGAAAACGTCCAGGCCATCATGAAACACCGCACGCACACCGGCGGCAGCGACGGCCTCCTGGTCGGCGCCAAGCCGCACCCCCGAGCCTGGGGAACCTTCCCGCGCTACCTCGGCCACTACTCCCGCGACCTCGGATTGCTCAGCCTCGAGGAAACCGTCCATCACCTGAGTGGGCGTCCGGCCGCACGACTCAAGCTCCACAAAAGGGGGCTGGTTCGCGAAGGCTACGCGGCCGACGTCGTGCTCTTCGACCCGGAGACCATCCGCGACGAAGCCACTTTTGAGAATCCCCGCCAAGCCGCCAGCGGCATCCATTACGTCTTCGTCAACGGCGCAGCAGCGATCGACGGCGGCCGGCCAACCGGTGCCCGCGCCGGCCGTGCCCTGCGTCGAAGCAGTGACGGACTCACCCGAGAAGGAAAGAAGCACCACCCATGACTCCTGAAGAATTCATCCAGCAGCTTGAAGCCGACCGCACCCTGGCCGTGGTCCGCGCTCCGTCCATCACGGACGCCGCGGATCTCTGCCGGGCATTGGCCGACGGCGGTATCCGCAGCGTGGAACTGACGTTCACCACCCCGGATGCGCTCAAGCACGTCAAGCGCGCGGCAGAGACCGCCGCAGACCATGGTGCCGCCGTCGGAATTGGTACGGTCCTGACCGCAGACCAAGCCCGCGCAGCGATCGACGCCGGGGCCAAGTTCCTGGTGACGCCTGGCATTCGGCCCGAGGTCGCAGCAGTCGCTGTGGCCGCCGGCATACCCTTCAGCCTTGGCGCCATGACGCCCACCGAAGTGGCGCAGGCACTTGACCTGGGGTCCGGCGTCGTCAAGATTTTCCCTGCCCGGCAACTCGGCCCGGCGTACCTGAAGGACCTGCAGGGCCCCTACCCGGGCATCCGCCTGTTGCCTTCGGGAGGCATCGACGCTTCCAACGCAAAGAGCTACCTCGACGCCGGTGCTGCCGCAGTCTGCTGCGGCACCAGCGTGGTCCCGCCCGCAGCAGTCGCTGCAGGCAACTGGGCAGACATCGCGGCCCGTGCCGCCGCGTTTACCGGCACCCTCAAGTAGGACTCACCCAGAAAGAAACCCCCATGAATGAATTCCTCGAATGGCTGCGGCACGACACCGCCGGCCTGCTCCTCCTGGCAGGCGCGGGCATCGCCCTCCTGCTGTTCCTGATCATCAAGGTCAAGCTCGAACCGTTCATCGCCCTGGTGGGAACCGGCGTGATCGTGGCTTTGGTGGGTGGGGTCTCGGTTGAAGCGTTGGTCGGCTCGGCCACCAAGAGCAGCGACGCCCTGATTGAGAAGGGCTTCGCCGGCATCCTTGGCCACATCACCGTGATCATCGGCCTCGGTACAGTGCTGGGTGCCATCCTCGAACGCTCTGGTGGCGCGGAAGTGCTGCTCGGCAGGCTCGTGAAGATCTTCGGCGAAAAGGGCACCCCGCTCGCCATGGGTATCACCGGCTTCGTGCTGGGTATCCCGGTGTTCTTCGATATCGGCATCTTCGTCCTGGCGCCGTTGGTTTATGTCGCCGCAATTCGCGGTGGCAAGTCGCTGGCACTGTACGCACTTCCGTTGCTGGCCGGCCTCTCCGTGACACACGCCTTCCTGCCACCGCACCCCGGTCCCGTTGCTGCCGCCGGCCTTTTCCATGTTGACCTTGGCTGGATCATCCTCATGGGCCTCATCTGCGGTATCCCGGCCTGGTTTGCTTCCGGTATTTTGTGGGGCACGTGGATCGGCAAGCGTGTGATGGTTACCGTGCCCGAGGACCGCATCGTTCCCGAGGCCGAGGAAGCCCGCGGCCACGAGCCGTCCATCGGACTGGTGCTGTTGGCCATCGGCCTGCCCATGATCCTCATCCTCGGTGGTACCTTCGGCAACATCTTTGCTCCTCCCGGTGCTTTCCGGGACATACTCCAGTTCTTCGGCAACCCGGCCATCGCGCTGACCGTCGCCGTGCTGCTGGCCATGTGGCTCCTGGGCATCCGACGCGGCATGAGCTCCGCCGAACTCAGCGAAATCACGGGTTCATCGCTTCGTCCCGTGGGCATGATCCTGCTGGTTGTTGGCGCCGGTGCCTTCTTCGGCGCAGTTCTCTCGGCCACCGGTGTGGGCAAGGCTGTGGCGGACTCGCTGGCTCAGGCCGGCCTGCCAATCATCCTCTCCGCCTTCGTAATCAGCGCGGGCATGCGCATTGCGCAGGGCTCGGCAACCGTGGCGATCGTAACCACCGGTGGCATTCTGGCCCCAAGTCTGGCCTCCGGTTACTCCCAGCCTCAGCTCGCCCTGATCGTGGTGGCCATTTCCTCCGGCTCCATCATTGCCAGCCACGTCAACGATGGCGGCTTCTGGATCATCTCCAAGTACTTCAACATGTCAGTCAAAGACACACTGAAGACCTGGACCGTTCTGGAGACAGTGTTGTCCATTGTGGGCTTCGCAATGGCGGCGCTTCTGTACACGTTCGTGAGGTAGCTGAGAGCAGGTTAAACAAAGAGCTCCGGAGTGCGTTATTGGGGGATACGCACTCCGGAGCGGTCTTTGAGCAGGTGCTTTCGCCGTCCTGCAGTAATCACTCTACGTTGGGCGGCACGGCATTGCCACCACCTCGAATAAGTACTTTCGCTTTAGTTTTTACGGGCAGCTTCCTGGGGCTTTTTCTGCGGCACAATCAGCACGGGCCGGCGTTGGTGGTGGCTCAACCATGCCGCCACAGAGCCGTTCAAAGCCTCGGAAATGCGGTGTCCCAAGCCAGGTTCCGGCGTTCCGACAATGATCATCGAGGCGTGGATGTCCTCGGCGAGTCGGCCGAGGGCTCGTGCGGGGTCTCCAGCGAGCAACCGCAGAGTCCAGTCCGCCGAGCCACCATCCATGGCCTCGCCGATGACCTTGCCCAAATCACTGCGAACAGCTGCGACGTCCTCGTCATCCTTCTCCGGATGAAGCGACATTCGGTGTGTCTCCCGCGCCGGGTCCCATTCCACGAGGTAGCTGGCCTCGTCCACGTACGCACAAACCAGCGGCACGCCGAGTTGCTCAGCCAGCGTCCGGGCCGTTTGCAGCACCTCCACATGCTGGTCGGGCAAGACGCCGACAACCAAAGGAATCCGTCCGCTGAAATTCTCCGCAGCCATACCTTATTGTTGCGCCGCGAGGTGTCCTTGAACAGGCTGTCTGCCCACCAAACCAGGTCGCAGATGAGCGCGTTTTGAGGGTTCAGAACGCGCTCATCTGCGACCTAGTTGGGCTGGGGCGGTTTGTTCCACGTCAGCCGCACCTTGAAGTTGGACGCAGTGCTGGCTGATGCAATGAAAGCCCCGGCCTCCGCGTGGAGGTCTATGCCGAACTCCACGCTGACCTCGTCAGGCCGGTTCTCCAAGCTCAGCAGCTCATCAATCACGCCCTGGACGGCGGGTCGAACATGCTCGAGTGCCCGTTGGAACGTCCGCTGGGCCCTCGCGAAGACGCCGGAATGATCCCCCGCATGATCGCCACCCCGGGTCACGATGCTCCCGGCTGTGCTCGCGACCTCCACAACTACCGTGCCGCCGTCGTCGGTGGTGAACTCAACCAGCCGGCTCATGGCGACGTTCCCGCCGTGGCAGCAGGCCCCGCTTCAGTCGCCGGGCGAAGCCGCCGTGCCATCACGACGAACACAACGCCCACCGCGCAAAGAAGCATCAGATGCAGCAGCAACGGCAGCGCCTGCGACATGTACCAGCTCTCCATGAACACGCCTTTCCCTTGGATCCAGATGATCGGTTGCAACACGGTGGGCAGCAGGAGGAGCCACGCAAACGTTCGCCTGGCCGGGTCCTTCAGAGCCAGGATGCCCGCCCAAAGTCCGAAGGCGGCCAGGATAAAACTGGCCACGACGGCGCTCACTTCCACCGTGTAGTTCAAGCCGGCGAGCCCAAAGATCGCCGCGGAAAGCACGACGCCGGTCATCGCAACACGCGCTGGTACGGTCCGTTCAGGCAGCCCGGCCACCATGAGCAGCAGATAACCGAGTGGTGCCAGCAGGCCGTACAGGATCCGGAGCACGATGTCGCCGCCGTTGTCCTGCCAGTAGGTCTCGTCGAACCACATGAAGAACACCACGGTGGACGCCCCCAAGCCGCCCGCCACCGCCAAGGCCGCACCGCCCCACGCGAGCGGTGTCCAAGCGAGTGCTGGTTGCAGCGGTTTCGAGGATGGAGTGCTCGACGCCGGCGCTTGGGTGGGTGCCGGGACTCGCGCTGCGGGGTGTGCAGTTGCGGGGGTCGCCGTTGGCCGCCGTGACTCTGCGGGCAGGTCCGCAGCCGTGTATGAACCTCTTTCCGGGGAAGGCTGCTTTGCTGGCTCCGGTTCTGGTGGCTTCGCCTTCTCGATCTCAGCCCTCGCCGCACTCGCAAGTCCGTCGGGATCGGCTGCGGTCGGATCGAGCGACGCAAGTTCGGCTGATACATCCACCACGGCTCCCCATGAGCCCAAAGACGAGTGGTAGCGCAGTTCGCCCTGGAGGTCGGAGATGCGTTGACGGCGCTCGCAGTCCTTTCGGCGGTTTGCTGCTTCGGGGAACTCCGGATCTTCCTGCACCAGGGCAAAGCCGTCCGCCGCGGCCAGCCAATCACCTGCCTCTTCAGCGGCGAGTGCCTCACGGTAGGTGCGGGACATGTCCAGTCGGTGCTGTGCGCTCTCCCTTAGCGCCGTGGCGTCACGGTAGCCGGGCTCCAAGGTCAGGAGGTCATCGAACAATTCAACGGCTTGCTCGAAACGCCGTGCCCTTAGCTCCGCGGAGGCCTGGACATAAAGGGCGCGCAATTGGGCTCGCTTCATGGCTTGGTCGGCGTTGGTTTGTGCGGCCCTCGCGGCAGCGCTGTCTCCCGCGCCGGAGCTTCCCGGGGCCTGCAGCGGGGCTGACGTTTGGACGCCCAAGGTGGGTGCCGGCGTCGGGACCGTAGCCTGGCCGGCCTGCACGCCCGAGGTGGGTGCCGGCGTCGAACGTGCTTCCGAAACCGCTGCGCGTGGCGTGCCGCGCAGCGTGAAGAGTTGAGTGGAACCGCCCCGGACGTAGAGGGCCGGAGTGACCCATTCCAGTGTGCCGTCCGGGCTGGCCATGACCGAGATGCGGCCGACGCGTGCTGCCTCGTCCACAGTTCGGCCGTTGGCGATCGCGGCGTAGAAGCCGTGGGCGAAGGCGATGGCCGCGGAGTCGCTGATGGCGAATTGCATTGCCGCGACGGCGCCTATCCCGCTCCTGACCAACGAGGAAGCGGTGCCGGAAAAGAGGTCCGATTGGCCCATCTCACCGGAGGAACACGAGTTCAACACAACGAGCCGCGGGCGTGGTGCGGCAACACTGAGCAGGGCCATGAGCCGCACGGCGCGGACCATCGCGGCCCTGCCGTCCGGCCCCACCAGAGCGATCCTGCCTTCATCGGTCCGGGAATCGTAATCACCGTGGCCCACGAAATGGACCACATGCCACGGCCCGGCCAGCAGCATGGACTGAACGTCGTCCCAGGTCCCGCTCCTGGACCAGACCAGTTCCACGCGTCCCTCGGCTACAGGACCAGCCAGTGCCCTGCTCAGGTGGTCCTTCTCGGCATCGACGTCGAGGGTAGGCAGGTCCCGGGGCGAAGCGACGATGCCCAGGATCCGCAGCGGGGGAGCCACGTCCAAGGGATTCTGGTTGTAGTCAGGGGCCGGGATGTGCCGTAACAGTGGTTCTGTTTGGCACAAGTACGTCTCGGTTTCGGGGTCGAAGAGGGTCTCCCACGGCATGGTAGCCAATTCCGGGGCGGCCAGCCGCAGGACCACCCTGAGTTGCTGGCCAGCGTGTTGGGCCGCGCCAAGGCTGGCCCGGTACGTGCCGTAGACCTCTCGGGTGAACAAAGCCTGGAACAACTGCTGGCCAACTTCGCGGACTGCCATCTCCGCCACGGGCATGGTGCGACGGGCAGCCACCGCGGAGGCAAGAACGGTGGCTTCAAGTTGTGGCAGCCGGTCCAGGATGCCGTCAACGTCCAAGGTGAACATCCCCGAAGCGTGGCCTCCCGCCGGAGCACGGACCACGTGCACCGTGTATTCGCCGCGTGCAGAGCCGGTATCGATCTCCAGCTCGATGTCACAGTCCATCGCGGATCCCTTGTGCGAGTGGGCGTCAGCACGGGTTCTTGAAACTGTGCGCCAGCGTCCTAGGTACAGATTGGCCCTTCGCCCGATTCCCCACAAGACCCTGGTAGCGGGGCGCCTGCGTAGCGACTCTTGGGGGACGGCAGCCCTTGTAGACGACCCGGCCCCGGCCTACGGTTAATCCGAAGGAAGGTGGTCTGCGATGGAAATCTTCATGTGGTGGCTGGACCTGCACTTGGACAGCAAGGAGTGGCTACGCGAAAACCTGCGTGCCGAGGAACTCCCGTTGCAGGTCCTGCAGCATATTGCCGAGGCTGGCGGCCCTCATCCAGACAAGGTCAGCGGGGTGCTGACGTTGCAGGATTGGGACTTCATTGAGACGCAGTCGGAGTTCGTGGACTAAGGCAGGGCCTGCTCCGTTTACTTCTGCTCCAGAGGTTGTTCGTGGAGAGCATTCTGGAATTGACTGACCATTTCCTGGCGGAAGGCATCGAAGTCTCCGGCCAGAGCCAGCTCAGCCAATTTCTCGTGCTCAACAGCGATATCGTGCAGGTCGCTATAGGTACGGTGATCGACCGCCAGGTAGAGACGCAACTTGTTCTCCCACCCGTTCCACATATTTTGCAGGGCGGTGTTCCCCGAAAATTCGTAGAAGAGCCTGTGGAAACGAAGGTGGGCGTCGATGCTGGCGGGGATGTCGTTGGTGTCGGTGGCCCGATAAAGTTCCTCGATGGTTTGCTTGAGCCGGAGCCGCTCGGGACCTCGCAGGGTGGGGGCTGAGAGCTCGGCAGCATAGGTCTCGACGAGTACCCGGATCGACGCGATTTCTGCGACGTCACGAGCGCTGACTTCTACAACGAAGGATCCCCGGAAGGGGACCTTGACCACCAGCCCTTCTTCCTCGAGCTTTGTCAGCGCCTCACGCAGCGGAGATCGACTGATACCGAGGTCTGCGGCGATATGTGTCTCGCGCAGTTGTTCCCCAGGAGGCACAGTTCCGTTCAGGATGGCGGTGCGGAGCACACGGTACACACCGTCCGGCGTCGTCATCCGCTGTTCCTGCCACGTGAACTTGCGGTCCATGTTCCGCCTCCCTTGTCGATTGTCGATTATACCGGGGCTAGCTCGTCCTGAACCGTTCCGGGCGTACGAATTCCAGGCCACCGAGTGATTGTTTGCCGAGCGCCTCGTACGCGGCGATGTGGCCGAAGCCCGTGGCGTTTTTGAACCCGCCTCCGGAGAAGCCCGTAGCGAAGTAGATCCTGCTCGACTCGCCGAGCCAGCCCAACAGCGGGTTCCGGTCCTCCGTGTAGAGGTCAGGGAAGGCATCGGAGCGGATGATGCTGGGAACCAGGCCGGGCAAGAATTCGGTGACGGTTTCCAAGGTGTCGGCAATTTCGGCTGTTGTGAGTTCCCTGGGGAAACCATCGGGGTCAGTCGTCACCGTGCCCCGGCCGTCGAGGGTGGCTTTGACCGTAACGCCGTCCACGGCGGGTGCCCCGTACATGGAGCGGTCCTCGTACATCCGGCTGAAAGTGGGGAACCTCTCCGGGGTGAACTGAGCGGCGTCGCGGGCAACGAACCAGCTCAGGAAAACCCTGCGGGTTTCCGTGTGTGCCTTCAGGTAGTCAGGCATGAGCCGCTGGGACCAACCCCCTGAGGCGACGACGACGTTCTCGAAAGTCCAGGCGGCGTCCCCGGAGGTGACGACGACGCCGTCGTTGGTTTCCCGGATGCCGGTAACAGGAGTGTTGTTAAGGACCGTTGCGCCGCTGGCTTGTGCAGCGGCAATGGCTGCCGTTACTGCCCGGTCAGTCCGTAGGACCCCGGCGTTGGGGTCGAACACCGCGGAGTCGTCAGCCCGGAGGTTGTGCTGCGGGTAGCGTTCGGCCATTTCCTCACGGTTCAGGATCTGGTGTGCAGCCCCATTGGTCCGGGCAGTCTCCAGGACGCTGCGGAGGTATGGCCCATCGGTGGTGCCGATGGAGAGTCCGCCACAGCGGGTGAGGATGTCTTGTCCGGTTTCTGCCTCGAGTTCCGCCCAGAGATCGCGTGAACGCTCCAGGATGGGGTAGTGCGCCGGGCTGCCACGATAAATCATGCGGAACAGTCGGGTGTCCCCGCCTACCGCGCTGCGTCCATGGGCCGGGGTGTGTGCTTCGAAGCCGACCACGGAATCGGAAAGACGGGAGGCCTGCCAGAGTGCCATGCTACCGATGCTGCCCAGGCCGATGACGGCGAGTTTTCCGTCCATGCTTAGAGCACCTCGATATCTTCATTCATGAACAGCACGGTGTCTGCTGTTGGGCGGGCGAAGCCCATGCTTCTGTGACTGATGGTTTGCATGTGGGGAGCACGTCTCCTAGTTGAGCTTGGCTTCGGTGATGGCACCGGATTCAAGGCCCCAGTTGGCGAGGGACTTCTTGTACTCCGGGCTGTTCAGGACGGATTGGACGGCGGCCTGGAGGGCGGGGGTCAGGGGAGAACCCTTTTTCAGGCCAATCGCCGTCACGTCGCTGGAGCCGACGTTGACCTGGGGGGTCAGGATGGTGAACGATTTGGGCTGCTGCTTCTCGGCCCAGGCGAGGGAGGTTGTGTCGTAGAGGATGCCGTCGATCCGCCTGGACGCCAACTGCGTGAGGGCGTCCTGGACGTTGGGCAGGGTCACGGCGTTGATGGCTGGTTTTCCCTTGGAGGTGCAGGTCTGCTCCGAGAGGGCCGGGAGGCGCTTGAGTTGGCCTGTGGAGCCGGCTGTGACGGCAATGTTTTTGCCGCACAGGGTCTCGTTGGTGAGTTTCAACGGATTTCCAGCGCTCACGGCCACTGAGTTGCCGGCTTTGAAGTAGTCGATCATGTCCAGGACCTTCAGCCGCTCCGGCGTTGGTGCCATGGTGGTGACGGTGAAGTCGTAGCGGCCACCGTCAATGCCCGGAATGATCGTGTCGAAGACGGTGTTCTCGAACTTCAGCTTCAGGCCGAGCTTCTTGGCTATCAGGCGGGCAATGTCCGGGTTCAGGCCGATCGGCGTCGAGTTGTCTTCAGCGAGGAACGTCGTCGGCGGGTAGTGCAGGTCCATCGCGACCGTCAGTTCGCCCTTGTCCTTATAGGACGCGGGCAACAGGCTCACAGCCTTTTCGTCAGGCTGGACGCCCTCGGAGATGTCGGCCGTTTTCGGATCTGTTGGGGAGGTGCTTGTTGACCCGGCACAGCCGGTGAGGGCCACCAGCATTGCAAACCCTGCGGCTGCAGCCTGGATCCTGCTTATGGTCTTCATGATGTACCTCCGGGGGCGTTTCAAATGAAGGTTTTTGGATGGTGCGTTTATTCGTGAAGTCCGGCGAGCCTGCTGCCGAATCTGGCCAGGAGGGACGTCTTGGTGGAATCCTTGCGCTCTTCCCACTGATCAGCAAGACCGAAAAGCCGGTACATGCCGTGAACACCCAGCCAGCGAATGGGTTCCGGTTCCCATTTTCGTGCCCGGTAGCCAACCCAGGGGAGTGTGGTCCGTTCCGTTTCCCGTTCGAAAGCCAATTCCGCGAGTGTTCGGCCGCCCACGTAGGCGGCGGTAACACCGTGTCCGGCATAGCCGGTGGACGATCCGATTCCGGAGGCCTGGTCCCAGTGCACGCCGCCGTTCCAGTCACGGGTAACACCCAGGACTCCGGACCACGCGTGGGCAACTTCGAGGTGGATACCCGGGAAGAAGGACCGAAGCTTTGTGGAGATCAGGTCAACCGTGGACTGTGCTGTGGCTCCGGCGCCGCCTGTACCGGAACCGTAGCGGTAGGGCCTTCCGCGGCCGCCAATGGCGATGCGGCCGTCCACTGTTCGCTGCGAATAGATGAAAGTGTGTGCGGAATCGCTCAGGCACTGAAGCCCGTTCCAGCCGATCTGCTCCCATGCCTCCTCGGACAGCGGCTTGGTCACGATCATCGAGGAGTTGATTGGTATCAAGGCCCTGCTGCCCAGGAGTTGCCCGGAGTACCCTTCCGTGCAGATGAACGTTTTGGCCGCCGTAACCTGTCCGTTGGCCAAGGTCAGGGTCCTGCCGTCAATACTGTTTATCCGGCTGTTTTCGTAGATCCCCACCCCCATGGACGTCAGGGTGTCCGCGAGGCCATAGACAAGCTTCGCCGGATGAATGCGGGCGCAGGGCTTGTAGAAGAGCCCGCCGTGGACTGTGGAGATGTTGATCTTGCTCTGGAACTCGTCCCGGTCGAGCAAGTGGACATCGTCTTCGGTCAACCCATACTTCCAGTCGGCGTCCCGCCTGGCTACCAGCCGGCCCAGCCCCGCCTTGGTGTGGGCAGCGACGAGCGCGCCGCCCTTGTGCTGATCCGCGTCGATACCCTCGGTCTGAAGGATATTAAGGACGGAGTCGACGCCGGTCACGAACTCCTGCTGCAATGCCCGGCTTGCGTCCAGCCCATCTCCTGATGCGCGGGCGAAGGTGGCCCGGTTTCCCGGGGGCATCGCCGAAAGCCAGCCGCCGTTTCGCCCGGAGGCTCCGTAGCCGATCTGTTCTGCCTCAAAAACCGCGACCTCGAGTGAGGGTTCGAGTTTCTTGGCGAAGTACGCAGCCCAGAGGCCTGTGTAGCCACCGCCTATGATGGCCAGATCCACGGACCCCTGGCCTGCGAAACGCGGGAATGCCGGCCGGTTTTTCGCGAGTCCTGCCATCCAGAAGCCGAGGTCTCCGTTTCGGGGTGTTGCTGTGAGGGCTTTCATCGTTGTCCTACTTTGTGGGGAGTTGGTGAGCCAGTGGAAGGCGGTGCGGTGTTCAGGCGGCCGTGTAGCCGCCGTCGACGGGCAGTACCGCGCCGGTGATGTAGGACGATTCCGGGGACGCCATGAAAAGTATGGCGTCGGCGATTTCTTCGGGAGTGGCCAGGCGCCGGAGCGGGATCTGGCCCTCGCGTTCTGCCCGGTAGGCCTCGGGGTCCTCCCTGCGCTGGAACGATGCCTCGATGACCGGAGTGACGGTCAGTCCTGGGGCGACGACGTTGACGCGGATATTGCGTGAGGCCCACTCGATTGCAGCGCCCTTGGCGAGCATGATGAGGCCGCCCTTGGCTGCGGAGTAAAGGACTTCATCAGGCTTGCCAACCATGCCCAGCCGTGAACTGACCAAGACGAACGAACCTCCCGTGGCCGGCATCAACGGTGCAAAATGCTTCATCATCAGGAAGGAGCTGAGGAGGTTGCTGTGGAGCACGTTTTTGGCATCTTCATACGCCATCTCCGTCAGCGGGCCGCTTACCTGCAGGCCATGGTTAAGGACGACGACGTCCACGGTGCCGAACGCTTCGGCTGCCTGGCGGGCCAGGCTTTCGACGAATGCCTCGTCATTGAGATCTCCGGGGGCGTACACGTCATCAGGTTGGGCGCTGTCGAGTTGCTCCCTGCGCCCGGTGAGCAGCAGCCGGGCACCTTCGCGGCGGAAGTGGGAACTCACTGCTTCCCCAATTCCGCTGCTGGCGCCGGTTATGACGGCAGTGGTCTTATCAAGTCTCATGGTGGTCAGTCCTTGTACGGTATGTTTCTTGGATTGCGAGCGGGGGCCGGACATGCCGTCCCCCACGAATCAGCTGAGGAATCCGCGGGCATCCACCCGCCACCGCTCCAGCGATGTGCCCGTGCTGTCAGTGACGATGTACTCCTCGAAATTGACCACAACCGGGCAAACGTGGTTCGGCACTATCGGGAGCACCGTGCCGATGCCCGGGTGGAAATCGCCGGCCGGCAGGGGGAGGAACCCGTGGTATTCGTTGAGCTTGGACAGAACGGCAGACGTGCCGGGGACGCCGCCATAGCCGATCTGGGGGCTGCCTTCCCGGCTTAGTGCTTTGGTGCCTACATCGAGAATGACCTGATCGGGAACCCAGTCGCTGACCACGGTGCCGGCGACGAACAGGGCAATCTGATCTGCCGTGCAGGCCCCGAGCCGGGTGTTGTTCAAGTCATTGAACACGTATTCGCCGGGCCTGATCTCGGTGATCACGTTGCTCGTGGAGTACTCAATGGTGGGTGTTGAACCCGCGCTGACGACGTCTGCGCTGATGCCCACGGCGCTGAAGCTCCGCACCGCTGTGGTGAGCGCGGCTTCCTGGTCCATTGCAGCGCGCTGGCGGGCGTCCGGGCTGGAGCTTCCATGCCCTGGATAGGTGAAGACACCCACCGGCACCAGTCCACGCCTTCGCGCGGCGGCGGCGAGGTCGCCGGCAAACTCGGGTGGTGCTCCGGAACGACGCGCACCGCAGTCCACCTCGATCACAACCTGAAGCCGTTCGGCCTCAGATCCCATCGCATCAGCAAGGGCATCGATCGCCGCGAAATTGTCGACGCCGACCCGCAGCCGGGTGGTTACGGCAAGTTTGCGGATACGCAGGCCTTTCGTTCCCGAAGGCCAGATTGGGTAGGCGATGAAGATATCGTCGAAGCCCGCTGCGGCGAAGACTTCGGCCTCACCAACATTGCCTGCGGTGATTCCCACAGCTCCGGCCTTGACTTGGCGACGCCCGATTTCGACGCATTTATGCGTTTTTACGTGCGGCCTGACGTCGAGGTCCTGCTGGGCGGCGAAGCCCTGCATGCGATCGATGTTGTCCTGCATAACGTCGACCAGCACAATCGGCGCTGGGGTGTCGACCCGCTCAACCAGGGCGTTGAGTGCTCCTTGGATACGGTTCACGCTGTTCTCCTCATGAATTTGCAGCCAACATGTCCGCGCCTAAACGGCTGTGCAGATCATCTGGATCTCTACAGGAGTGTTGGCTGGCAGCCCGGCGACGCCGATTGCGGTGCGGGCGTGCCGCCCGTTCTCCCCCAACACTTCGATGAGCAATTCGCTGGCCGCGTTGGCGACCCGCGATTGCAGGCCGAAGTCCGGTGTGCTGGCCACGAACACCAACATCTGCACGATCCGGACCCGGTCCAGGTCTCCCACCGCCTGCACAGCCGCGGCGAGGCAGTTGAGCGCGGCATGGCGGGCGTGCTCCCGCGCTGTCTCCAGCCCCACGTCCCGGCCCACGATGCCTTGGCCCAGCAGCACGCCGTCCTTGTAAGGCAGTTGGCCGGCGATGTGGATACTGGAACCCACGGCGCGGTGATCCACGTAGTAAGGGCTGTCAGCGAGGGTTGGAAGCTCCAGGCCAAGGGCCCGAAGCCGATCCAAGGCCGAGCCCGCCGTAGTGACGCTCATCTGTCATCAGGTCTTTCTTACGAAGCAGCGGAACGGGGCAGACCGAAGAGGACGGGGAGCTCGGCGATGTCGGTGATCCGCTCGTAGCCGAGCCAGTGCTCGTCGTGCTCGAAGCCACGGTCCACATACACCTTGTTCTTGATGCCCATGGTGGCTGCGGACCGGAGGTCGTACATCGGGCTCGCAGAGACGTGCACAATCTCCTCCGGTGTCACGCCAAGCTTGTCGAACATGTACTCAAACGCTCCGAGCCGGGGCTTGTACATGCCCATCTGCTCGGCGCTGATGACGGTCGCGAACGGAGCTTGGAGGTTTTCCGAAAGTCGGTCAGCATGCGCGCTGTCGCTGTTGGTGATGATGACCAGGGGGACTGCCTCTGCCAGGCGGTTCAGGGCCTCGGTCACACCTGGGTACGGGCCCCACGTGGGGACAATTTCGTAGACCGCCCTTGCGTCGGCCTCGCGGTACTCCAGGCCGAGTCGGCGTGAGGCGCGTTCCATGGAGTTGGCGATGATTTGGTGGAAGGGCTTGTAGTCGCCCATGCACTCATCGATCCGGTATGCCTTGGTGGCCTGCAAGTATTCATCGGCGAGCTCTCCCGGCAGGCGTTCGCCCAAGACCTCACGGGTCGCGTCGGCGATAGCGAACTTGATCAGTGTTCCGTTCATGTCGAACGTTGCGAACTTCGGCTTGATGTCGAATGCCATTTTTCCTCCAGTTTGGATTTTATCTTCGTCGATTGTCGACGAGGTTTGATTGGGGAGTATCGTCGATTGTCGACAATACTCGCGATGGCTGTAGATTGTCAACGATGTTTCGCCGAAACGATTTTTTCTTTCTCGTCCCGCATACGCCGGTCCCTGGGCTACTGAAAGCCCGACGACGTAGGGCACGACCGTGATCCCAAAAGGCGGCCTTCATCCACACAAGTTCAGTGAGTGCTGACGTTGTATGGATGGGGACTTCATTGAGGCGCAGTCGGAGTTTGTGGTCTAAGGGGCTGCCCAGTTGGCCGGCTTCCATCCCAGGGCCGGCCCCAGTTTGTCCGCGATGTCGGTGAGGATCTGTACGTAGTCCTCGTGGTTAAAGCTGAAGGGCAGCGCGAAGGCAACCTCGTCAACTTCCTGGAATCCTTGGTGAGCGTAGAGCTGCTCAGCGATGTCCTCGCTCGTCCCGATGAGGTCCTGCGCGAACATCATGCCCTTTGGCCCCTGTGGCGCCCGCGTGCGTGGTGTGCGTTCATCGACGTACCGTTGGTATTTCTGTCGCTGGGCCGGCGAAGCCGAGTCGGTCGGGATCACTACCAGGCCCTGCGACACCCGGGCAGTGTTCCCTGCCAGGGCAGAGGCTTCGCGGTAGGCGCGAATCTGCGAGGTCTGGACCGCAGCGAAATCCGATTCTTGGCCCGGTTCGGGGAAGATCACGCTGCTGGAGAGCAAATTGAACCCATTTGCCCCGGCCCATACGGCCGACTTCATGCTTGCCGCCCCATACCAAAGCCGCGATCGCAGCCCGGCTGAGTACGGCTCCACGCGGTTGGAGAATTCCTCCACCACACCTTGCTTGCCTGAGAAGTCCCGCACCTTTTCTCCAGCAATCAGACGGGCAAGCCGGTCCACGCGGGTGTAGCTAAAGTCCTCAACGTCGGCGGTGTCCGGGTAGAGCTCATGCTTCACGGTGTCGTAGTTCATGGGTTCCCCTACGCTTAGCCCCGGATTGATCCGTCCCCCGGAGAGCAGATCCACGGTGGCCAGATCCTCTGCCAAGCGCAAGGGGTTTTCCCATCCCAATGGCGTCACTGCGGTGCCAAGCTCGATCCTGGAGGTGCGCTGGCTTGCCGCGGCCATGACCGCAACCGGAGAGGAGATCCCGAACTGCAGATGGCGGTGCCGCAGCCAAGCGCTGTTGAAGCCGAGCCGCTCGCCGAGTTCGATGATCTCCAACGTGGATTGGTGCCCGGCGGCCGGGTCCACGGGGTCGAACAGGCCAATGGTGAGGAAACCAAGCTTGCGCAGGGGATGTTCGCTGGTGGGCATGGCTTCCTTCACTGTCGGGCGCTGGCTACTGCCCAGAATAGGCTCTGGTCCACGGGGCGAAGACAGGACGTTACCTTATGTGATGCGACCACAGGACCTCGGAACCCAGCGGGCAGAAAAGCGCCTAGTTCAGGGCCGGAGTGTCAGCAGGCATGACGCCAGAGCCATAAAGGTCGCTGGCCAGGTCCCGAAGTGCGCGCAGAGCCACCCGCTGGGTAAACGGACCGTAGGACACACGTGCCACACCGAGTTCCTGGAGCTCTGCTGCCGGCAGGGCTCCAGGTGCGCCGATCACGGAGAGCTTCCCGTGCCCGAGGCCCTCAACCAGCGGCTCGATGACCTCACGGGTCACGGCGCCAGGTACGAAAACCAGTGACGCACCGGCGTCGAGGAAGGCGCGTCCCCTCCTGATGGCGTCCTCAATACTGTCCTTGATCGGCCGGTCCCCACCCCGGGCGATCGCGTCGGTGCGTGCGTTTAACTGGAACGGGATGCCTTCGTCTGCCACGGCTGAAATGATTGACTGGACACGGGCGACGGCCTCATCGAACGGCCGCAACCTGTCTTCGACGTTTGCACCAACTACCCCGATCCCAATAGCCCGCCGGATAGTCTCGGCCGGGTTGTCGTAGCCATCGTCCAGATCGGCGGTGACCGGCAGATCGACAGCGTTGACTATTCGTTTCACCCCTTCCAGCGCGACGTCCAAGGGCATGGTCCCGTCTGCATAGCCAAAGGCCGCAGCAATCGAATGCCCCGCAGTGGCAATGGCCTTCGTTTCAGGAAGTGCTGCAATGGTCTGGGCGCTGATGGCGTCCCACACGTTAACCACACTCAGGATTTCCGGTGCCTCGTGCAGGGCTTTCAGCAGCTGTGCACGGGCATTGGTGTTTGCTTCGGTCATCGTTGTTCTCCGTCATCGCTGTTCTCGGTGATCCACCGGATGGGAATCAGTCTCACTTTCCAACCTCAGCCTAGACATAACGTCACACAACGCGATAGCAAGCGCCTGGGGACAGTGAACGTCCTACCCTTGGATCGTGACTTTTTCCAAGATCTGCACCGCCGCCGCGAGCTCCCTCGCCGCCGCTGGTCTCCTGATTACCCTCGCCGCCTGTTCCACGCCGGCTGCCACCCAGCCAAGCACCGCGCCGTCCGCAACCTCGGCTTCCTCCAGCGCTGACGCCGGGCCCTGCACCGGTGTGAAGGTCATCGTCGATTCCGGCGCCCTGAAGCAGGCTGCCGCCGACAAGACTGTTTGCGTTGCCGTGGACGCGCCAACGACCGCTGCCAAGGTG
This sequence comes from Paenarthrobacter sp. RAF54_2, assembly GCF_052113945.1. Taxonomy (NCBI): domain Bacteria; kingdom Bacillati; phylum Actinomycetota; class Actinomycetes; order Micrococcales; family Micrococcaceae; genus Paenarthrobacter; species Paenarthrobacter sp. RAF54_2. Next base: position 68,916 of record NZ_JBFRDV010000012.1, on the reverse strand, counting down.
CTCGATGAGGCCAAGGTGAAAACCGAGGGAACAAAGCAATACCCCACCGAACTGGTGTGCCGGGTCAATGGCGTGCCGGCCGCCGACTTCGACATCACCCACAAGGGCGGCACATACCGCGAAGAATGCGACAAGATGCCAGCGGGCTTTGCCTACTGGTCCATTTGGGTCAAGCCGGCCGCCGGCGACTGGGCCTACGCCCAGGAAGGCCTCGCCACCCAGCAGGTGAAGCCAGGAGAGAGCCTGGAACTGCTGTACACCATCGACGGCGCACCGGCCGCACCCAAGGCATGACCTTTCGACCCGCGCCGTTACGCGCTGCCGCGGCGCTCGCCGTCGTCTTCATAGCGGCGCGGGTCATCTATCGCATCCTTTTCAACGGAGCGGGCACCGTCGGGCCGGTGCTGCTGGAACTGCCGTCAGTGCGGCTGCCCGCCCCATACGCCCACGTGGTCTTCCTCGGACCCGTAACATCGCCTGGTCTGTGGGAGGCGGTTGTTTCAGCCCTGCCGATTGCCGGGATGATCCTTGCCTTCGGACTGCTCAACGCCTTCGTGGACGTGGCAAGGGGCTTCATGCGGCTGGCCCGCGGCGGCCCATTCCAAGGCATAGCCCGCACGCTTGTGGTGGCTTGGGCTGCGCTCCCCGCACTCGCCGACGCCGTTGCCTCCGTCCGCTTGGCCTTCCGGTTGCGGGGCGAACGCCTGGGGCCGAGAGCCCTTGTTCCGGTACTTGAGCGAACTCTTGAGCACGCCAGCCGGGTAGCCGCGGCCTTGGAATTGCGTGGCTTCGGGAGCAGGGCGGCGCACCAAGCCGGCAGCGATTCCGGCTTGCCCCTTGAGATCCGGGACGCCCAATTCCGCATCGGCGACACGCGGCTGCACATCGAAGACTTCAAGCCAGATCCCGGGACAGTAGCAGTCATTACCGGGCCAACCGGCTCCGGCAAGTCCACCATCCTGCGGGGTATTGCGGGCCTCCTTTCACATGTCGACGGCGGAGAACTCACCGGCACGGTCCGTGTCGCCGGAGTGGACCGTGCCGCCGCGCCGCCACGCGATACCGCTGGCGTCGTCGGCGTTGTCCTGCAAAACCCACGCGCCGCTTTCGCCAGCACCCGCGTCCGGGACGAAATCTCACTTTCGCTTGAACTGCGCGGCATTGCCGCCGGCATCGCCCGGGCCCGCACGGTGGAGGTCGCGGAGTGGATTGGAGTGTCGGCGCTCCTCGACCGAAACCTCAACTCCCTCTCGGCTGGCGAGGCAACGCTCGTGGCCATCGCCGCTGCCGTGGTGGAGCACCCGGCCCTGCTCTTGGTTGACGAGCCGCTTGCCGACCTCGACACCACAGCCCGGGCCCGTGTCATCGCAGTACTCGACGCCCTCGCCCATGGATCGGGCATCTGCATCATTGTGGCTGAGCATCGGGCGGAGCCGCTTTTACGCGTCGCCGATTTGTGGTGGAGAATTCACGACGGCGGCTTGGTAGCAGGCGCCGCGCCAGCACCTGCACGTCCGGGTGGAATAGGTCCGACGCCGGCAGTGTCACCGAGGTTGGCACTGTCACCGACGGCGGCAGTCTCACCGACGTCGAAACCGGAGGACGCGCCGGTGTTGACCGCGACAAAGCTTGCGGTGCACCGCGACGGCAAGGCGCTCGTCCGCGACGCCTCACTGACCCTCCACCCAGGCGAAGTGGTCGCCCTGATTGGGCCGAACGGGGCCGGCAAGTCCTCGCTCCTGGTGGCCCTCGCGCTCGGAGAAGGAACCGGTGGCATGGTGGAGGGCGGCCGCGTCGCCCTGGTTCCGGACGCCTCCGACGACCTTTTCACGAGGGACACGGTGGCTGCTGAGCTCCGGGCGGCAGATCGACGCGAAGCGCGGGCCCGGCGTAAATCAGACCGGAATGGCTCGGACAGGACCCTGTCCCAACCGGCAACATCACGCCTGGCCCGATTGCGTGGTGACGTTCGAATTCCGATAGGAGACGAGCACCCGCGGGACCTGTCGGCCGGAGAGCGCCGTATCCTCGCCATCGCCCTTCAGACCGCGGACAACCCCCAAGTCCTCCTGATCGACGAGCCCACCCGCGGGCTCGATCCGGAGGCCCGCGCAGGAGTCTCGGCCGCCTTGCGCGCATTGGCGGACACTGGCGCAGCAGTCCTGATCGCCACTCACGACCTCGATTTCGCCCACGGCCTGGGTGCCCGCATCGTGCAGATGAACGACGGCGTGGCGCCGGCTGAGTCAGCACCAGCGGTCCATGCCAGCGAAGACCCGGCTGCCGGGACGCCCCTGGCCGCGATTCCGCCGGTTGCGACTCCCGCGGTTGTGGGGCGTGCTCTGCGCGCTAATTCCGAGGTTCGGGGCGTAGAGCAAGCCCCGCAACGCCACCTCCGCTTGCCGCGGGCCTTGGAGATCGCAATTCTCGCGGCTGCCAACGTTTTGGCCCTCGGCGCGTTCTGCTGGCCGTTGCTCGCGGCGGCCCTACCCGAGGATGCCGCCGCGGCCGTACCTTTCGCAGCCCTGGCGATCGCACCTCTGGCCGTAGTGGCCGTCGTGGTCTCCGTCGATGGTTCCGTCCGCTCCGCGCATACGGTGGCGTTGCTCGGCGTACTGGCCGCAGTAGGTTCAGCCGTCCGGGTGGCGAGCACCGGCGTCGGCGGCGTCGAAGCAGTGTTCATCCTGCTGATCCTGGCCGGCCGCGCCTTCGGTCCCCGCTTCGGCATGCTCCTCGGGGCGCTGACCATCGCCGTTTCCAGTGTCCTGTGGAGCGGTATCGGCCCTTGGTCGCCGTTCCAGATCTTCGCCTGCGCCTGGGTGGGGGCTGGGGCGGGCCTGTTGCCACGCCGGGTTCGAGGACGGGCTGAACTATGGATGCTTTGTGGCTACGGCGTTGTGGCGTCCTATATCTTCGGCCTGCTGACCAATTTCTGGTTCTGGCCCTTCGCTGTCGGTGCCGGAACCGGCATTTCGTACGCGCCCGGTGCCCCGTTGGGCACCAACCTCAGCAGCTTCTTGCTCTACTCCCTAGTGACCTCGACGGCGGGATGGGACACCCTGCGTGGCATCACCACGATCATCGGAATCGCTGCTGTGGGACGGGCTATCCTCGCCGCTTTCAGGCGAGCGAAGCCAGTCTCCAGCCAGGACGGCCAAACCACCCGGGCTGAGGACGCCGGATCCAGGAGGACGAGCACCAGGAAGGCGGGCATAAAGAGTGCCCGCCCCCAAGGCCCCAAAGCCAAGGACCGGCGCCAACTTACACCTTGAGCCGCCTCATACCTTGAAGTACTTGGCCTCCGGGTGGTGGAACACGAAAGCGTCCGTTGACTGCTCGGGGTGCAGCATCAGTTCATCGCTGAGGATCACTCCCATCCGTTCCGGTTTCAGCAACTCCGTGACCTTGCGGCGGTCCTCCATGTCCGGGCAGGCCGGATATCCCAGCGAGAAGCGCGCACCGCGGTAGTCGAGCTTGAAGTATCCGGCTTTGTCCTTCGGCTCCTCGGCTGCGAAACCCAGCTCGGAACGGATCCGCGCATGCCAGAATTCAGCCAGCGCCTCGGTGAGCTGCATGACCAGGCCATTGAGTTCGTAGTAGTCGCGGTAGTGGTTTCCTGCGAACAGCTTGGAAGTCACTTCTTCGATCTTCGAGCCCGCGGTGACCAGCTGGATCGGCAGGACGTCGATCTGGCCGGATTCCCGCGAGCGTACGAAGTCGGCGAGGCACAAGTGCCGGTCCCGGCGCTGGCGTGGGAAGTCGAAGCGCAGGCGCTCGGTGCCGATTGGACCGCCTGAGCCGCCATCGGGTGCGAGCAGCCCGGGAGTGCCGAGGACGCCGTCGAGGTCCTCTCCATGGTGCAGCACCACCACCTGTTCGCCCTCGGCCACCACCGGGAAATAGCCGTAGGCGACCGACGCGTCGAGCATGCCCTCGGCGAGGATCCGGTCCAGCCAGTACCGCAGACGCGGCCGGCCTTCGAGTTCCACCAGTTCGTCGTAGGAGGCGCCGTCGTCGCCCCGCCCGGGCTTGAGACCCCACTGGCCCATGAAGGTGGCGCGCTCATCGAGCAAAGCAGCGTAATCGTGCAATGCGACGCCGCGGACAATGCGCGTGCCCCAGAACGGTGGAGCGGGCACAGGGTTTTCGGCGGTGACGTCGGACCGGCCGGGCATTGCCTCCGGTTCGGTGACCGTGAACTTCGGGCCACTCTTGTGGATCCGCTTCTTCAGCGGCGGGAGGCCCACCGCGTCCGGGTCAGCGCCGCGGGCCACCTGCACCAACGGTTCCATGAGGGCGAGGCCCTCAAAGGCGTCCTTGGCATACCTGACGGTCCCTTCAAACTGCTCCGCCAGGTCCTGCTCCACGTAGGCACGGGTCAGGGCTGCACCGCCAAGAATGATGGGCCACTTTTTCGCCAGGCCCCGGGACTGGAGCTCGGCAAGGTTTTCCTTCATCACCACAGTGGACTTCACGAGCAGGCCGGACATGCCAATCACGTCGGCGTCATGCTCCTCCGCCGCGGCCATGATCTCGGCGATTCCCTGTTTGATGCCGATGTTGACCACTTTGTAGCCGTTGTTGGTGAGGATGATGTCCACGAGGTTCTTACCAATATCGTGCACATCGCCCCGTACCGTGGCGATTACCATGGTGCCTTTGCCGGAAGAGTCCGACTTCTCCATGTGCGGCTCGAGCAGTGCGACCGCGTTCTTCATCACTTCAGCAGATTGCAGCACGAAGGGAAGCTGCATCTCACCGGCGCCGAAGCGTTCACCCACAACCTTCATGCCCTCCAGCAATTGGTCGTTGATGATGCCGAGCGGGGTCATGCCCTCACTGCGTGCGAGGTCGAGGTCCTCCTCAAGGCCCTTGCCTTCGCCGTCGATGATGCGCCGCTGCAGACGTTCGCCGGTTGGCAGCGCGGCGAGTTCCGCGGCGCGTTGGTCCTTGAGCGCGGCAGTGTCGACGCCGGCGAAGAGGTCGAGCATGATCGCCAAGGGGTCATAGGTGACGTTGCCATCGGCGTCGTACTCGCGACGGTCCCAGACTAGGTCCAGAGCCACCTTGCGCTGTTCGTCCGGCAGCGATGCGAGCGGCACGATCTTCGCGGCGTCGATGATGCCACTGGTCAGGCCCGCCTGTACGGCCTCGTGCAGGAACACCGAGTTCAGCACCATGCGCGCGGCAGGGTTCAAGCCGAAGGACACGTTCGAGACGCCGAGGGTTGTCTGTATACCGGGGTACTTCGTGGTGATCTGGCGGATGGCCTCGATGGTTTCGATGGCGTCCCGGCGGGTTTCTTCCTGCCCGGTGGCGATGGGGAAGGTCAGCGCGTCCACGATGATGTCTTCGACGCGCATCCCCCATTCGCCCACCAGAGCGTCTACGAGCCGGGAAGCGATGGCCACCTTGCCTTCGGTGGTGCGGGCCTGGCCTTGTTCGTCGATTGTCAGGGCAATTACGGCTGTCCCGTGTTCCTTCACAAGCGGCATAATGCGCGCAAAGCGGCTGTCCGGGCCGTCGCCGTCCTCGTAGTTCACGGAGTTGACCACCGGTCGGCCGCCGATGTGCTCGAGTCCAGCCTGCAGCACCGGCGGCTCGGTGGAGTCGATGACCAACGGCAGTGTGGAGGCCGACGCGAAACGCGAGACGATCTCCTTGATGTCTGCGACCCCATCACGGCCCACATAGTCGATGCAAACGTCCAGCAGGTGCGCGCCCACCCGGACCTGCTCGCGGGCGATATCGACGCAGTCGTCCCAGCGCTCTTCCAGCATCGCTTGGCGGAACGCCTTGGAACCGTTGGCGTTGGTGCGCTCACCGATGGCCAGGTAGGCGGACTCCTGATCGAAGGGAACGTGGTGGTAGAGGGACGCGACGCCGGCCTCCCGCTCGGTGGGGACCCGGCCGCCGACGCTTTTCGCGCCGCCGGTGACGGTCCCGGCGTCGGGCGCGTTGCCGTTGGTACGGAAGGGCTCAAGACGTTCGACGACGGCGGCCATGTGCTCCGGCGTCGTACCGCAACAGCCGCCCACCAGACCCAAGCCGAATTCACGCACGAACTGCTCGTGCGCAGTGGCGAGTTCCGTGGGGGAGAGCGGATAGTGCGCCCCGTTGGCGCCGAGAATCGGCAGCCCGGCGTTGGGCATGCACGCGATTGCGACAGAGGACTGCTTGGAGAGGTGCCGCAGGTGCTCGCTCATTTCATCCGGCCCGGTGGCACAGTTCAAGCCGATGGCATCGACGCCGAGCGGCTCCAGGGCGGTGAGTGCAGCGCCGATTTCGGAACCCATCAGCATGGTTCCGGTGGTCTCAACCGTCACCTCCACGAAAATGGGGAGGCGGACGCCGCGGGAGACAATCGCCTGCTTGCAGCCGTTCACGGCGGCTTTGGTCTGCAGGAGGTCCTGGCTCGTCTCGATGAGGAATGCGTCGGCTCCGCCGTCGATGAGCCCTTCGGCCTGCAGGGCAAAGGTCTTCTTCAGGTAGTCGTAGCTGGTGTGGCCGAGGCTGGGAAGCTTGGTGCCAGGGCCCATTGAGCCCAGGACCCACCGCATTCGTCCGTCCACGGTCTCTGCCGCTTCGGCGCGCTCACGGGCGATTCTGGCCCCTTTATTCGCGAGTTCTTCGATGCGGTCGTCGATGCCGTAATCGGACAGGTTGGACCAGTTGGCGCCGAAAGTGTTGGTTTCCACGGCGTCGATTCCCACAGCGAAGTAGGCGTCATGAATGTCCGCGATGACATCCGGACGGGTGTCGTTGAGGATCTCGTTGCAGCCTTCGAGGTTTTGGAAGTCGGCCTCGAGCGACAATTCCCGGTCCTGCAGCATGGTGCCCATCGCGCCGTCAGCAATGACGACGCGCTGGTTGACGGCGTCCAGAAGCGACTGGGAGCGAACGGGACGAGGAACGGAATCGATGTCGAGTGCAAAACGAGGCATATAAACAGAGTACGGGTGAGGCCGGACACAGTACGGAGTATTTCCGTGTACTACTTCCATATGTGGATAACCGTGGAGGGCTTCAAACCACCACGGCTGGCTTCCTCTATCTCTAGGGACTAGCATGAGCCAAAACGAACAAAACGATAAATTCGCAGGAAACGGAAAATGAGCACACCATGGCTATGAGTGCAGCGACCAAAGAAACCTTCCTCGCACCAGAGGCACCTCAAACGGGGAAGATCTACAACTTCATGGAGGCCCATGCTGAGAAGAATGGTTCTCAGCCTTCTCCTCAGGTGTTCCTTTCCGGCGCGGATGCCGGTGATCAGGTTGAGATCCCTCACGAAATCTACGAAGTGCTCGTTAAGACCGTTGAGGCTATGCGTAAGGGCCTGGCAATTACGATCACACCCAGTTCGATGACTTTGACGACCCAGCAGGCGGCAGAGCTTTTGGGCGTGACCCGGCCTACAATCGTTCGACTCCTCGATGCTGGAAAGATTCCCTTCGAAAAGCCTGGAACTCACCGGCGTATCAAGCTTGAAGACGTACTGGCGTTCAAGGAAGTCCGAAAAGCCGAGCAGTACGAAGCTTTGGATTCCATGGGAACGACTGACGATGAGGACCCGGAATCGGCGATCAACAGGATGAAGAAGGCTCGTGCTGTAGCGGCGGAGCGGCGCCGGCAGCACAAAGGGTGACACGATAGGGCCATGTTCACGGCCCTTCTTGACAGCTGCGTCCTTTGGCCGAGCACGCAACGCGATTTTCTATTGTCTCTGGCATTCGAGGGGGCTTACCGCTTCATCTTCAGTGAGGCCATCCTGGCGGAGGTCGAAGCCAATGAGGAGATTAAGCGTGTCGAGCGGGGGGATAGCGAAGAAGAGGGACGGAAAAAGGCTGCCCATCTGGTCGGGCGCATGCGTTCCAGCTTTGGAGACGCGATTGTCATGCAGTGGGAAGGGCTCGAAGGAACCTACAGCTTGCCTGATCCCGATGATGAGCATGTGCTGGCCGCCGCAGTTGTGGGCGGCGCCGGAAGTATCGTGACGGAGAATTTCCGCGATTTCCCTGAAGAAAAGCTCCCCGGGGGAATCCAGATCGTGAGTGCCAAGGAGTTTGCCTTTGACACGGTATCCATGAGGCCTGACCTGGGTCTTTGCGCCGTTTGGACCATGTCTGTTCGGTCAGGGCGAAAGGGTACTGCATGCTCCCCGGAGGAGATTCTGGATACGTTGAACAAGCTGTACGGCATGGATGCTGCAACGGAACTCATCCGGGACCTCCTCTAGCGAAACATGACGCGGGTCTCCCCGCAGGCTGCCATCCAAACCACCGTGGTTATCCACATAGCTCCAAGGAACCCGTTGCCACCCATGCGCCCTGATGGTTCGATGGGGTTCATGGCTACCGCAGAAAGTTATGTCCTAGCGATCGGGACCAAGAAGGGTTTGTGGCTGGCAACCAGCCCGGACCGCAAAGAATGGTCCCTCTCCGGCCCGCACTTCCTGATGAGCGAGATCCCCAGCATCGGGATAGACACCCGGGACGGCAAAACCAGAATCATGGTGGGGGTGCGTTCGGAGCACTGGGGACCCACCGTTGCCCATTCCGATGACTTCGGTGCCACCTGGACCGAGCCCGAGGAGGGCGCCATCAAGTTCCCGGACGGCGCAGACGCTGCCTTGGAACGCATCTGGCAGATTTACCCCGACACCGAGTCCCGCCCTGGTGTGGTTTGGGCCGGGTGCGAACCGATTTCAGTATGGAAATCGACCGACGGCGGCGAGCACTTCGAGCTGAACCGCGGACTGTGGGACCACCCTCATCGCAGCGAGTGGGGTGCGGGGTATGGTGGCGCGGCGGCCCACTCGATCGTGGTGGATCCGTCCGGCGAGAAGGTCCATGTCGCCATGAGCACGGGCGGCGTTTACAGATCGCTCGACGGCGGGACCTCCTGGGAGCCCCGCAACAAGGGAATCTCGGCCTACTTCATGCCCGATCCCAATCCCGAGTTTGGCCAGTGCGTTCACAAGATTGCTGCGGATGCCGCCGTCGAGGGCCGTTTGTACGCACAGAACCACCACGGCGTGTACCGCACGGACGATGACGGCGAGAACTGGAACTCCATCGCGGACGGGCTGCCCGCGGACTTTGGTTTCGTGATGCTGACCCATCCCCGGCGCGAGGGGACAGCCTGGGTTATCCCACTGAAGGCCGACGGCGAACGCATCCCGCCGGACGGCAAGCTGAGTGTGCACCGCACAGAGGATGCCGGTGGAACGTGGAGAGAGCTTCACACTGGTTTGCCGGACCATGAATACAACGCTGTGCTTCGCGATGCCGCATCCGTGGACACCGCCGAACCGACTGGCGTGTACTTCGGAACCCGCGGCGGATCGGTGTACGCCAGCGCCGACGAGGGCGAGACCTTTACTGAGGTGGCCTCGCACTTGCCGGACGTGCTGTGCGTGCGTGCCGCCGTCGTGGTTGGAAGCAGCAGTGGCGCGGAGCGGGAAGCATCAGCCAGCGCTCCGGTGCCCGGTTAGGCCCGTTGTGGCTGACTTTACGGTGGTGTTGCCGGGTGTCCTGCAGCCGCTCGTCGGCGGACAGTCCTATCTGACTGCGTCCGCCGACGGGGCTGTAACCGTTGGACAGTTGCTGGACTCGGTAACCGGAGAATATCCGGTGCTGGCCAGGCGTTTGCGGGATGAAACCGGTGCGCTCCGCCGTTTCGTGAATATTTACGTGAACGGTGATGAGGTCCGGCGTCTGAAGGGTCTTGATACGGAGGTCGCGGCTGGCCAGGAGGTCTTGATAATCCAGTCCGTGGCCGGCGGCTAAGCGGGTGTTTGGGGTCAAGCCGGGGTTCAGGCGACGCGCCAAACACTGCATTCGTCGGTATTGATGGCTTTCCTCATCCCGGAGACGTGGTCCATGATCCAGACGACGCCGATTCCCGGTGCTGTTTCCTGGACCCGTCCGCGGCGGATGACCACGTCATCGTAAGCGGGACCAACGGACATGCGGGCCTCGATCTCGTCTCCGCGGTGGAGCTGGCTGAGAGCGCGTATACGTGTTGTGTGAGTGGTGACTTCCTTCAGCATGGTGTCCTCCTGAACTGGAGCTGGTGCCTGCACTTGCCGGCTATTCCAGTGTGGCGGTGCATTGTTGCCGGAGTATTTCGGCGTGGTTAGGGTCCGGTTAGCATTCCGGGATGCTTGCGTTTCGGGTAACCCCCGACGTCGGAACGCGCCATGGGCGGCAGGACTCGCCCACGGTTGGCGCGCACCTCCAGAGACCCCTGCCGGCTCGGCTGTAGCCTGATCACGGTTCTTGAGACTCACAGGAACCACAGACTCCGTCCCCGGGGAGATTCAATGGGTTTTTTGCGGCGCGCAATCGCGGTGTCCACAGGCCTGGTGGTTTTCACCACCGGCCTGTTTTTCGTCCAGGCCCCTGCTTCGGCAGTGCCGGAACCCACACCCGATAATCCGAACGTACGGTTCTTCGAGGGGACACCGCATTCGGAGCACGTCTTCGAGACGCCGCCCGGACAGGCCCCGTCCAGCAGTGGCGAGATCACCGACGTCGAATCCCTTCTCGGCGCGGGCGCAGCAGCAGCCGGTCCCAATGGCGATATCCGGGTCCGTTTGGTGACGGCCAAACTGGCCGATAACACCAACCCAATCTCCATGTCAGGGGCCGAGCAGACGGTCGCGGCCACCAGCAGCTACTGGAAAGCCATGACGGACAACAAGCTGTCCATGACTGTGGACAGCAAGGTCTCCGGGTTCCAATCCAAAGCCAAGTCGACTGACAGTTACAGCACCATCATGTCCATCATCACCAGCGAGTTGAAGTGGACAGCCAGCCCGTACACGGCACTGGTGATCTTCATTCCGACGTCCACGCTTTCCGGGAACGCCCTGGGCGTGGGCTACAGCAGTGGCAGCTACAGCGGGCGGGTGCTGATGCCGCAAATCAGCAACTTCTCCAACAACGTCATGAGCCATGAATTCGGGCACGTCATCGGACTGATGCACGCCGACGCGTTGCAGTGCTACAGTGGCGCGTCCGACGTCGGGGTGGATAGCACCGGGCGGTTCACGGATAGCTCCTGCTACATCCGAGAATACGGGGACACCACGGACCTCATGGGCGCGGCGCAGTACGCCCAGCCGGTGGTGAGCTCCAGCTTCTGGGACTACGCGGGGCTGGGCCGCGGCGACGAAATTCGGGATGTCGGGGTGGCCACAGGCGTCAAAAGCTACACGCTGAAGCCGTGGGGAGGCACCGACGCGCAGAGGGCCATCAAGTTCACGGACCCCGTCAGCGGGGAAGCCTATTATTTGGAGCTGAGAGAGCCTGCGGGGTACGACAGTTATCTCGGGGAGCAGGGCAGGCCCCCTGGCAACAGGGGCGTCAAGATCGTCCAACGCGGCGGCGCCACGATCGCCTCATCGCTGATTCTCATGCCATCTACCATCCCGTTCCAGGAACAGTACTACGCCAAGAACCACGCCTGGCAAGCCGGCAGCACCTTCACCACATATACGGGCACCCAGGTTACGATCAACTCCGTCTCCACAACCTCGGCGACTGTCACCATCAACGCCGATCCCAAACTCAAGGCGCGCATGCGCTTCTCCGCAGGCGACTTTGACGGCGACAAACTGGCGGACGTCATCTCGCGCGAGGCCGACGGTTCCCTGCTGCTCTTCAGTGGCCTCCCGGGAAACCGGCTGGATGATCCGGTGCAGATCGGCTCGGGCTGGGGCATTTTCAACGCCGTACTTGGAACGTCGGACTTCAATGGTGACGGCTTCGCGGACATCCTGGCCCGGACCAGCGACGGCGCACTCTGGCTTTATCCCGGCAACGGCAAGGGCGGTTTCCTCACCCGGAGCCAGATCGGTTTTGGTTGGCAGGGCTTCACCCAGTTGGTCGCGGCGGGGGACTTCAACGCGGATGGCCGGAGTGACCTGATTGCTGCCGGCTCTGATGGCCGCCTGTGGTTGTACCCAGGCAATGGCACGGGTGGTTTCCTCGCCCAAACGCAGATCGGCCAGGGCTGGGATTCCTTCAATGGTCTGGCAGCCTCAGGTTCATTCGGCGGCGGCGCCCCGGGTCTGCTTGCCCGGGCCAGCGACGGCACCCTCTACGTCTACCCCGGCGACGGCAAGGGCGGCTTCCTGCCGCGTGCCGCCGTCGGAACTGGTTGGAACGGGGTAGGTGACATCGTTGGCGGCCGGGATTTCACGGGCGACAAGCGCGTGGACGTCCTGACCGCAGCAGCGGGCGGGGGCATGACCCTCTATCCGGGCGACGGCAGTGGCTTCGCGGATCGGCTGGCGATCGGGACCGGCTGGAACCAGTTCCTTCAGGTGTGGGAAGCGGGCGATTTCGACGGCGATACTGTCGCCGACATCCTGGCGCGCGCAACCGACGGCGCATTGTGGCTTTACCCGGGCAACGGATCCGGCAGTTTCCTTCCGCGTGTTCAAGTCGGGTGGGGCTGGGGCCAGTTCACGTCTGTGTTGAGTGCGGGAGATTTCGACGGCGATTCGCACCCCGATCTTGTGGCCAGGGCTTCCGATGGGACACTGTGGCTTTACCCGACCGACGGCACGGGACAGTTCCTTGCACGTAAACAAATTGGCACCGGATGGCAGGGCTTCGAGCAGTTGCTGGCCCCGGGCGATTTCACGGGCGACGGAAAGCCGGACATCGTTGGCCAGTCCGGCGATGGTGTGCTGTGGGTCTACCCCGGCAACGGCTCCGGAGGCTTTCTTGCGCGCAAGCAGATCGGCACCGGGTGGGACGTGTTTAACCTGGTCCTTCAGGCCGGTGACTTCAACGGCGACGGAAGGGAAGACCTCGTTGGCCGTTCCGGTGATGGCGGACTCTGGCTCTACCCGGGGAACGGCGCTGGCGGCTTCCTTACACGCTCCTACCTCGGTTCAGGATGGAACATGTTCTCCAGCATCGCTGCCCTCGGCAACGGGTTTACCGGTACTGGCGACCCCTCCGTGGTGGGAGTTGCAGGGGACGGAACGCTGCTGATGTACTCCGGAACGGGTGCTGGGAAGTTCAAACCGGTGGCGCTGAACCCGCGGTAGTTACTCCGTGGCACGTAACAATGGAGTATGGGAGTCCAGGAGAGGGTCAATTCACATCGAACCAAATGCGGGAGCGGGGGTGTCGCATGGTGCAAATCTGGGTGCCGGATGTGAAGGCGGCCAATTTCGAAATCGAGGCGTGTAGGCGGGCCGCGGCGGTTGCTGAGGGTGATCGGCACTCTGACGATCAGGCGTTCATCGAATCTGTCTCCGCGTCCTGGGACGAATGAATCTTGGCGAGCTCTGTTGCAGCTGGTTGCGAACTCACGGGAGACAGCGAAAAGCCCGGAATGTCAAAGGACATTCCGGGCTTTTCCGTTGCCCGCGCCAAATAAGTGCAGGTGCCGCTGCGGCGACTTACTCGCTCAGGCCGAGTTCCGCCGTCGGGACCTTTGCTGACTCGCGTGCCGTCATGGCTGAGACCGCCGCGATCACGCAGATGACTGCAGTGAAGATGGAGATCTGCACCCAGCCGCCAGGCTTGGTGCCACCGAGCGCGGTGACGATGGTCGGAGCAAAGCCTGCCATGAGGAAGCCGAGCTGCGTACCGATTGCCAAACCGGAGAAGCGGACCTTGGTGCTGAACATTTCACCGTAGAAGGACGGCCACACGGCGTTGGCGGCTGCATACCCGAAGGAGAAGAACACCACGGAGACCAGGAACATGAGCGGGACGACTCCCGATTCCAAAGTCAGCAGGAACACCGGAGTCATGATGGCGCTGGCGATGGCGCCGTAGATGAAGACGGGCTTGCGGCCCATCTTGTCAGCGAGCATGCCGAACAGCGGCTGTGTACCGAGGGCCACAATGTTGGCTACTACAACGAGCCACAAGGTGATGGTGCCGCTGACGTGGGCCACGTCCTGGGCGTACTTGATGGCCAGAGTTCCAAATACGGTACTCACGGCGGCGATGAAGGCGCAGCACACCACGCGGAGGACGTCGCGCCAGTGCAGCTTGAGGAGGTCGGCGATGGGCAGCTTGGCGATCTGGTTGTTCTTCTTGGCCTCTGCGAATGCCGGCGGCTCGTGCAGGGTGCGTCGGATGAAGAACGCCACGATGACTACTACGGCACTGAGCCAGAACGGGATGCGCCAGCCAATGCCGTACTTGATCTCGTCCGGGAGCGCGAGTACTGGAATGAAGACGAGCGCTGCCAAAATCTGGCCGCCTTGGGTGCCGGTCAGTGTCCACGAGGTGAAGAACGAGCGGCGGTTGTCCGGAGCGTGCTCCAGCGTCATTGACGAGGCACCGGCCTGCTCACCGGCAGCCGAAAGACCTTGGGCAAGGCGGGCAAGTACCAGCAGGACGGGAGCCCACCAGCCAATGGTCTTGAAGTCCGGGAGGCAGCCGATCACGAAAGTCGCGGCACCCATCAGGACCAGTGTGAACATGAGGACCTTCTGCCGGCCGATCCTGTCGCCGAAGTGGCCCAGGATGACAGCGCCCACAGGGCGGGCAACGTAGGCGAAGCCGAACGTTGCGAAGGACATGATGGATGCGTTGGTGTCTGCGTCCGGGAAGAACACGTGGGGGAAGATCAGGGCTGCGGCGGAGCCGAAGATGAAGAAGTCGTAGTACTCCACTGCGCTTCCCAGGAAGCTGGCGAGTGCCGCCTTCTTGGGTGTTCCTGCTGGGGTAACTTTGCCTGGCGTCGCTGACGGCATTGTGTGGCTCATGGGTGTTCCTTCTGTGACGACGATGTCGCGGGTCTGGCTTCTGCGGGAAGACCAGAGCGAGGTGCGGCCGGATCAATCCCAAAGTAACCACATGGTGAGAGCTACTTGTGCAATACAGCAATAGTGGCCGTGACTGGGGTCACTTGTCAAGACTTGTCCCCACGATCTAGAAATAGCTCTCACGATGTGAGAGCATCTAAGCATGAGTGTGAAAGAGGACACAAAGACCGACATGGTCGGCAAGGCCCTGGGCCTGTTGGTATTGCTGGGAAATGAGCCCAAGGGTGCGAGTGCCGCGGATCTGGCCCGGAGTGCGGGACTTCCGTTCAGCACCACCTACCGGCTGCTCGGCTCGCTGACGCGCGATGGATTCGTGGACTACGAGCCGGACGGCCGTCGATATCACCTGGGATTGCGGGTCTTCCAGCTGGGCCAGCGGGTGTCCAACCACCATGGCTTCGCAGCAACGGCACTTCCCGTACTCCAGCGCGTCACCGAGAAGACCGAGGAGGCAACCATCCTCTCCGTGCGCGACGGCAACCATCATCTGACAGTCAATAAGGTGGACGGCCCCAAGACCTTCCGTGTCACCAGCGATCCCGGTCATTTGGGCGCGCTGCACACGACGTCCGTGGGCAAGGCGATCGTCGCTTTTGAGAACGACGCCGAACGCGAACGACTGCTCGAAGAGTTGCCTTTGGAGCCTCTCACTGAGCGCTCCATTACCGACCGGGCTGCATTCCGGGCGGAGATTGAGCAGGTGCGCCGGCAGGGCTACGCGGTGATGGATGAAGAAAACGAGATCGGCATGCGCGCCGTCGCGGTGCCGGTCCTCAATTCCCAGGGCCACGCCTTTGCGTCTCTTGCCACGGCCGTGCCGGTTTTTCGTCTCACCATGGACGAACTCATCGCCCACGTACCCACGTTGCAGGAGGCCGCGGCTGAACTCGCGGCCCGCCTGCCCCAGCGCTAACCCAACTGGGGGACAGGACATGTCGCTATGAGCCCCCAGTGGGGCGTTATCTGTCCCCATAGTTGGGTGAGGGGAGTGCAAATGTTCGCGATAAGAACAAGCGTGCGGAATATGAACACTTGTAGTAATCTAAATAGCACCCGGCCTGGCGACGCCCGAAAAGCGCCAACAGCCCGGGGTGCTGAAGTCAAAGGAGCTTTAGGATGAGCAATCGAGCCGAGTCCGTTCTGGTGGGCCTCATGGGCGAAGGGGTCATGCCCTCGCTCACGCCACCCATGCACGAACGCGAAGCCGACGTGCAGGGCCTTCGCTTGCTGTACCGCCCCATCGACCTGCTGGACCTGGCCTTGCCGGCCACCGCCGTCGGGGATCTCCTCACCGCAGCCCACCGCATGGGCTTCAATGGCCTGAACATCACGCACCCGTGCAAGCAGCTGGTGCTGGAGCATCTTGACGAAATTTCCGACGACGCCCGTCGCCTGGGTGCCGTCAATACAGTTCTGATTCAGGATGGTCGGTTTATCGGCCACAACACTGACTTCTCGGGTTTCGGCGCGGCCCTCACCAGCGGACTCCCTGATGCCAAGCTCGATCACGTGGTCCAGCTTGGTGCTGGCGGTGCCGGGTCCGCCGTCGCCTACGCGTTGCTTAAGGCCGGGGTCGGCGTGCTGGACCTCGTGGACATGGATGCAGCCCGCGCAGCCGATCGTGCCGAGGAACTAGGCGGACTTTTCCCGGCGGCCACAGTCACGCCGCGCACTCCCACTGACTTGCCGCAGATCATGCCGCTCGCGGATGGCCTGGTGCACTGCACCCCCATTGGTATGGCCGCCCATCCGGGACTGCCCCTGGACATCGACCTCCTGGAACCGCGGCACTGGGTCGCCGACATCGTCTATCGCCCCATCGAGACGCAGCTGGTCCGCGAGGCGCGCGCCAAGGGTTGCGACGTCCTCGACGGCGGCAGGATGGCAGTCGGTCAGGCGGCCGACGCTTTCCAGCTCTTCACAGGACGAGACGCCGATCGCGACCGCATGCGGGCACACTTCCTGGAGCTGATCGCCGTGGAAGATGCCGCAGCCTCACTGGCCCCTGAGCTGACGAAGGCGGGCCACTGATGCGAACCGGAATCGCCACCGTATGCCTCTCCGGCACACTGAAAGAGAAGATGCAGGCCTGCGCAATCGCGGGGTTTGACGGCATCGAAATCTTCGAGCAGGACCTCGTCACCTCGCCGCTCAGCCCTGAAGACGTACGGAAAATGGCCGCCGATCTCGGCTTGGGTCTGGACCTGTACCAGCCGTTCCGCGATTTCGACGGCGTCACTCCGGAGCTGCTCAAAACCAACCTTCGCAGGGCGGAGGCGAAATTCAATCTGATGGAACGCCTGGGCATGGACACCATCCTGGTCTGCTCCAACGTGGCGACGGCAACCATTGATGACGACGAACTTCGTGCCTCCCAACTGGCAGAGCTTGCTGAACTGGCGGGGGACCACGGCGTCAAAGTTGCCTACGAAGCATTGGCCTGGGGCAAGTACGTCAACGATTACGAGCACGCGTATCGCTTGGTCGAGATGGTTGACCACCCCAACTTGGGCACGTGTCTGGACTCCTTCCACATCCTTTCCCGCGACTGGGACACCGCGCCGATCGAGGACATCAACGCGGAGAAAATCTTCTTCGTCCAGGTGGCCGACGCCCCTAAACTTTCCATGGACGTCCTTTCCTGGAGCCGCCACTACCGCGTTTTCCCTGGCGAGGGTCAGTTCGAGCTTGCCAAGTTCATGGGCCACGTGGTCCGCGCCGGCTATACGGGTCCGGTTTCGCTGGAAGTTTTCAACGATGTCTTCCGCCAGTCCGATGTCGAGCGGACAGCCGTGGACGCCATGCGTTCCCTGATCTGGCTGGAGGAGCAGAGCGCCAAGTGGCTCGAAAGCACCTCCGCGGATTCCGCAGCCGGCAATGGAAGCGCCTCCCGGCGTCGTTATCCCATGGAACTGGCCACGCTGCCCAAGGTGAACGAACCCGCTGGCTTCAACTTCGCCGAGGTCAAGGCTGACGACACCGCCCAGCTGGAGAAGCTCCTGGGCCAGCTCGGGTTCGAGTTTGAGGGCCGCCACCGCACTAAGGACGTCCAGCTCTGGACCATGGGCCAGGCGCGCGTGATCATCAACGAGCAAGCTGCACAGCATGCCGAACCGGCTATTGCCGCCCTAGGGTTCGACGTCGACTCTCCAGTGATTGCCTCCGCTCGCGCCCAGCAACTCAAGGCCCCCGTGGTGGCACGCAAGGTCCAGGCTGACGAGGAAGTGTTCCAAGGCATCTCCGCCCCGGACTCCACCGAAATCTTCCTGTGCCAGGGCAGCCCGGACGGGACCGCCGCGTGGACGCACGAGTTTGGCGAGGGGTCGGAACACGTTTCCAACGTGCAAAACGCGGTGATTGACCACGTTAATTTGGCCCAGCCCTGGCAGCACTTCGACGAAGCCGTCCTGTTCTACACCAGCGCCCTGGCCCTGGAACCGCAGCCGTTCGCTGAGGTTCCGAGCCCCAGCGGCCTGGTGCGCTCGCAGGTCATGGAGACCTCGGACGGTTCAGTCAGGCTGGTGTTGAACCTGGCACCTGCACAGCAGGCGCAGACTGCCCGCAAAACGTACCAGGAACATATCGCGTTCGCCGTGAACGACCTCGTGGGTGCAGCCCGGTCGGCCCGTGATCGTGGCCTCGACTTCCTGCAGATCCCCGCCAACTATTACGAAGACCTGGACGCGCGGTTCGATCTTGAACCGGATTTCCTGGCCACCCTCAAGGAGCTCAACCTCCTGTATGACCGGGACGCCAATGGAGAATTCCTCCACTTCTACACCGCCACAGTTGGCAGYGTGTTCTTCGAAATGGTGGAACGCCGCGGCAACTACGACGGCTACGGGGCGCCCAACGCGCCGGTGCGCCACGCCGTCCAATACGACTCGCTCCACCGCATTTAGACCCATAACGAAGCAATCAACCGAAAGGAGCCGGCCGTGCCACAAGAACAGACCGCACAAGTCAACTCTGCAGAAGCGCTCGAATCCGAGGAACTCGTGCCACCCGCTGAGCCACACGCAGCGCATGATTCCAAGAAGGTGGAAACCCAAGCGGATCTCAGCGCTGAGATGAAGGGCATTGCGGATCGCTATGCGGAGGCGCTGAAGAACGGCAAGGCGCCGGAGACCATGCCCCGGCTGGACTACGCGCCGTATCGCAGCAGCATCCTGCGCCACCCGACCAAGAGCCTGCACCACGCGGACCCGGAGACGATCGAGCTCTACTCGCCGGCCTTCGGCCACCATGATGTGCACGCGCTGGAATCGGACCTGACCATCCAGCACAACGGTGAGCCGCAGGGTGAACGCATCATTGTCGCAGGCCGTGTTCTTGATGGCGACGGCCGGCCGGTCGCGGGCCAACTAGTGGAGATCTGGCAGGCCAACGCAGCCGGCCGCTACATTCACAAGCGCGACCAGCACCCCGCACCGCTGGACCCGAACTTCACCGGCGTCGGGCGTTGCATCACCGGCGACGACGGCTCGTACAGCTTCACCACCGTCAAGCCCGGCGCCTACCCGTGGAAGAATCACCTGAACGCTTGGCGCCCGGCGCACATCCACTTCTCCATGTTCGGCTCGGAATTCACGCAGCGCATCGTCACCCAAATGTACTTCCCGGGTGATCAGCTCTTCCCGCTGGACCCGATTTACCAGTCGATCGTGGACCAGGACGCCCGCGACCGCCTGGTGGCAGAGTACGACCACGAGCTGACGAGCCCCGAATGGGCCCTCGGCTACAAGTGGGACATCATCCTGACCGGCTCCCAGCGGACCTGGACAGAGAACGAAGCATTCGGCGACGCCGGGGACGAGGAATAAGCACATGAGCAAGCTGACACCCACACCGGGCCAAACCGTCGGACCCTTCTACGGCTACGCCCTCCCCTTTAACAAGGACAACGAACTCCTCGCCCCGGGCAGCCCGGGAAGCGTCCGCCTCCAAGGCACGGTCTACGACGGCGCCGGCAACACGATCCCGGACGCCATCCTTGAAATCTGGCAGCCGGACTCAGAGGGCAACATCGTCCAGCGCACCGGCTCCCTGGTCCGCGATGGCTACACCTTCACCGGCTGGGGCCGCGGTTCTGTGGGCAACTCCGGCGTTTACACGTTCACCACCGTCAACCCCGGACCCACCTCGCCGGGTGCGGCACCGTTCATCTCCGTGGCAGTCTTTGCCCGCGGCCTCATGAACCGCCTTTTCACCCGCGTATACCTGCCGGAAAATGAGGAAGCGCTGGCCAACGATCCGCTGCTGAGCTCCCTGGATCCCGAGCGTCGCAAGACCCTGATCGCCCGTCGCGACCCCGACGGCGGCCTCACCTGGGACATCCGACTGCAGGGCGGCGACGAAACTGTATTCCTGGATTTCCAGCACGACGGTTCACTGGAAACCAGCGTTAACGCGGACTCGCCTGCAAGGGAAAACCGGCCATGACCGACGGCGACTTCGGCCTCCTTAGCCCCGTTTCGGCGTCGCCCGCTGTTGCGGCGCTGACGGGCGATCGTGCCGTGATCGCGGCGATCCTCGACGTCGAAGCCGCCTGGGCGGTTGTCCTCGAGGAAGCGGAGCTCGTCCCTGCCGGTTCCGCCGCAGTTGTGGCCGAAGCCGCCGACGCCGGCTCTTATGATGTTGCCGCAATCGCGGAACGCGCCCAGGGCGGGGGCAACCCTGTGATTCCCTTGCTCGGCGACCTCCGGGCACGAGTGAAGTCCCTGGACTCGGGTGCGGCTTCCGCTGTCCACACCTCACTCACCAGCCAGGACGTCCTCGACTCCGCGCTCATGCTGCTCGCCAGTCGCACCATTTCTTCGCTGCTGGCCGACGTGAAGCGAACGACGACGGCGCTCGCCACCTTGGCGGAACAGCATGCGGAGACCCTTTGCGTGGGCAGGAGCCTGACGCAGCACGCGCTGCCATATACGTTCGGGCTCAAGGCCGGGCAGTGGTTCCACGGTGTGGCCGCTGCGGCTGCGCGGATGGAAGCGCTTGAACTACCCATCCAGTTTGGCGGGGCCGGCGGGACCTTGGCGTCGGCAACCAAACTGACTGCTTCCTTGCAGAGCACTCCTTTTGATCTTGCCGATTCTTTGGCCTCAAAGCTTGGCCTCGCAACGGCTCCTGCTCCTTGGCACACGAACCGCCTGGCCCTCACTTCCCTGGGCGATGGACTTGCTGCTCTGATTGATTCCTTCGGCAAGATCGCCGTGGACCTGCTGTTCCTGAGCCGGCCGGAAGTCGCAGAACTGGGCGAACCATTGGCTCCCGGACGCGGTGTTTCCTCGGCCATGCCGCAGAAACAGAACCCGGTGCTGTCCGTGTTGATTCGCAGCGCGGCGTTGCAGGCACCCGGTCTCGCATCGCAGCTGCACCTCGCAGCGGCCACCTTCAACGATGAGCGCCCGGACGGTGCCTGGCACAGCGAATGGCCGGCCCTGCGTCAGCTGCTCGCGTTGGCCTTGGGGGCGGCCGGACATCTCCGCGAGCTTACGGAAGGCCTTCGTGTCTTCCCCGATGCCATGCGCCGGAACCTCGAAATTTCGGGGCCACTGCTCCTCAGCGAAGGTGTGATGGCCGCCGTCGCTCCTCTGCTGGGTGAGAACGGAAAACAGAAGCTGCAGGCCGTCGTCGACGAAACCCTCAACGCACCCGCCGCAGAGCAGACCCGGATCTACACCAAACTCCTGCGCGAAACGGTCCCCGCGGATAAGCTCTCCGACGCCGAACTCGAGGCACTCCTGGATCCCGCGAGCTACCTCGGTGAAGCCGCCGAGATCACGCGCCGGATCCTTGCCGCGTATCCGGTCTTCGCAGGAATCTCAACGAAGGGAGCCACCCGTGGCTAAGCCAACCGTTAAGGCCGTTCTGCTCTCCCCGCAGCGCGAACTGGGAACCAAGCCGCTCCTGGTGGTCGGCCCATCGTTGGGCACCTCCAC
Source organism: Paenarthrobacter sp. RAF54_2 (assembly GCF_052113945.1). Taxonomy (NCBI): domain Bacteria; kingdom Bacillati; phylum Actinomycetota; class Actinomycetes; order Micrococcales; family Micrococcaceae; genus Paenarthrobacter; species Paenarthrobacter sp. RAF54_2. Next base: position 47,166 of record NZ_JBFRDV010000012.1, on the reverse strand, counting down.
TGTTCTCTGGACCGAAACGGCAGCGTTGCTTGGCGATGAGTACGACGTCATCGGTTGGGACCTCCCCGGCCACGGCATCTCGCCAGCCGCCACCGAAGGTTTCGATATCGCGGAACTGGCGGACGCGGTCGTCGATCTCGTCGACTTTGTGAGTCCGGGCGCGAAGTTCCACTACGCGGGCGTCTCGCTGGGTGGGGCCACCGGCTTGCAGCTCGGCATCAAGCACGGCGACCGTCTCCGCAGCCTGTCTGTCCAGTGCAGCGGCGCCAAACTCGGCACGCCCGAGGGCTGGCTGGAGCGCGCCGAAACTGTGCGCAAACTGGGTACGCCGGTGATGATTCAGGGCTCCGCCGAACGCTGGTTTGCCGCTGGCTTCATGGACCGGCAGCCGGAAATCAGCAGCCGCCTCCTGCACTCACTCCGCGACGCCGACCGCTTCAGCTACTCGTTCTGCTGTGAAGCCCTCGCCGGATTCGACGTCCGCGAGCAGCTCGGCAGCATCACCGTTCCCACCCAGGCGATTGCCGGCGTCGAGGACTCTGTGGCGCCGCCGTCCCTGGCCGAAGCTGTTGTTTCCGGTATCACCGCGGGCGGCGGTACCGCTCAGGCGGTGGCGCTCGACGGCGTCGCGCACCTCGCGCCAGCGGAGGCGCCTGCAGTTGTGGCCGGGTTGATGCGGACCTTTATGAAGGAGAACGGACGATGACCTCTTTATCTCCCGAGCGGAATGGTGCCGTTCAGCCGAGCGCCACCGGACAGGACATCTACGACGCCGGCATGGCGGTACGCCGCGAAGTCCTCGGCGATGAGCATGTGGACCGCGCGAACGCCAACATGGACTCCTTTACCGAGGACTATCAGGACATGATCACCAGGATCGCCTGGGGTGGCATCTGGACGCGGCCCGGTCTTAGCCGGCAAATGCGCTCCGCCGTCACCCTCACGGCACTGGTGGCGCACGGTCACTGGGAGGAGCTCGCGATGCACATCCGGGCGGCTCTCAACAACGGCCTGAGCAGGGACGAGATCAAGGAAATCCTGCTGCAGACCGCAATTTATTGCAGTGTTCCCTCGGCCAATTCGGCCTTCAAGACGGCGCAGAAAGTCTTCGCCGAGATCGACGCCAACGAACCCAACTAGGGGACAGCACATGTCCCATTGAAGGCTCACAGCGACGTTTACTGTCCCCTAGTTGGGCAGAGAGAATCAGAGGAATCCCCATGAACCAGGCATACGTGTACGACGCCGTACGCACACCCTTTGGCAAGTTCGGCTCCGGTCTTGCTGCTGTCCGTCCCGATGACCTTGCTGCCCATGTGGTCCGCGAGTCCGTTCGCAGGGCTCCGGGGCTGGACGTTGAACGGATCGACGAGGTGGTCTTCGGCAACGCCAACGGCGCCGGCGAAGAAAACCGCAACGTGGCCCGGATGGCTACCCTGCTGGCAGGCTTGCCCGTGTCGATTCCCGGGACAACGGTCAACCGCCTGTGCGGCTCCTCCCTGGATGCAGCGATTATTGCGTCCCGCCAGATCAATGCCGGCGACGCCGACCTGATGTTGGTGGGCGGTGCAGAGTCCATGTCGCGTGCACCTTGGGTGCTGCCGAAGACGTCCAAGCCGTACCCCGCCGGTGATATGACGCTCGCGTCCACCACGCTCGGCTGGCGTCTGGTGAACCCGGCCATGAACAAGAACTGGACCATCTCACTGGGCGAAGCCACCGAACGGCTGCGCGAGAAGTATGGGATCACCCGTGAACGCCAGGACCAGTTCGCAGCGGACTCGCACAACCTGGCCGATTCCGCATGGAACGAAGGCTTCTACGACAACCTTGTTTCGCCGGTTCCGGGCACTGACCTGGTTCGCGATGAGGGAATCCGTGCCGGTTCTTCCGCAGAGAAGCTCGCCACGTTGAAGACCGTGTTCCGTGCCGAGGGTTCAGGGCCCGACGGCGGCACGGTCACCGCCGGTAACGCCTCGCCATTGAATGATGGAGCTTCGGCTGCGTGGATCGGTTCGGAGGCTGCTTCTTCCATCCTGGGTCTCGAACCCCTGGCCCGCATCGCCGGCCGCGGCGCCCATGGCAACGATCCCCAGTTCTTCGGGTTCGCCCCGGTGGAGGCGGCGAACAAGGCCCTTGCCAAGGCGGGCATCGGCTGGGACCAGGTTGGCGCCGTCGAACTTAACGAGGCTTTCGCCGCGCAGTCGCTGGCGTGCGTTGACGCGTGGGGGATTGACCCCGGAATCGTGAACCGGCATGGCGGGGCTATTGCGATGGGCCACCCACTCGGTGCCTCCGGTACCCGCCTCCTCGGGACGCTTGCCCGTTCCCTGCAGGCCTCCGGACGGCGCTGGGGAGTGGCGGCGATCTGTATCGGGGTGGGGCAGGGCTTGGCTGTGGTGCTGGAAAACGTTTCTGCGGGCGTATCGGAATAGGTGGATCATGCTGAAATTCATTGACACCGTTGGCGAAGCTGTCGCCGGCATCAAGGACGGGTCCACCGTGATGATCGGCGGGTTCGGCAACGCCGGGCAGCCATTCGAACTGATCGACGCCCTGATGGACTGCGGCGCGAAGGACCTCACCGTGGTGAACAACAACGCCGGTCAGGGCGATCAGGGGCTCGCGTTGCTGATCAAGGAAGGCAGGGTCCGCAAAATGATCTGTTCGTTCCCGCGGCAGTCTGATTCCTGGCACTTCGATGCCAAGTTCCATGCGGGTGAGATTGAGTTGGAGTTGGTTCCGCAGGGCAACCTGGCCGAGCGTATCCGTGCCGCGGGTGCAGGGATTGGCGGGTTCTTCACACCCACTGGCTACGGCACCACGCTGGCTGAGGGCAAGGAAACGCGCTTGCTGGACGGGAAGTGGCAGGTGTTCGAAACGTCCATCCACGCCGACGTCGCCCTCATCAAGGCACTCAAGGCGGACGGCAAGGGCAACCTCGTGTACCGAAAAACTGCCCGGAACTTCGGCCCCATCATGGCGGCCGCTGCCAAGCACACCATTGTGCAGGTCTCGGAGATCGTGCCCACGGGTTCGTTGGATCCGGAGAATGTGGTGACGCCAGGGATTTACGTCAACAGTGTGGTCCGCGTCGATTCTGCCGGAACAACAGAGAAGGTGGCCTGATCATGAGCACCCAAACCAGTATCCAGACGTCCGAGGAGCCGTTGGGTCGCGACGAACTCGCCCAGCTCGTGGCACGTGACATCGCGCCAGGTTCGTTCGTGAACCTGGGCATCGGCCAGCCCACTCTTGTGTCCAACTACCTCACCGAGGAACAGAACATCACGCTCCACACGGAGAACGGGATGCTGGGGATGGGCCCCGCGGCTGAGGGCGACGAGATCGACGGTGACTTGATCAATGCCGGCAAGATCCCCGTCACCGAGCTGCCCGGGGCCTCGTACTTCCACCACGCCGACTCCTTCGCGATCATGCGCGGTGGGCACCTGGACATCTGCGTCCTGGGCGCATTCCAGGTTTCGGCCACGGGCGATCTCGCCAACTGGCACACCGGCGCCCCGGACGCCATCCCGGCTGTGGGTGGTGCCATGGACCTTGCCACGGGCGCCAAGGATGTGTTCGTGATGATGACGTTGTTGACGCGCGAGGGCGTGTCCAAACTGGTGGAGCAGTGCACCTACCCGCTCACCGGCGTCGGCTGCGTGACCCGCGTGTACACGGACAAGGCCGTCTTCCTCACAGGATCCGACGGCGTCACTGTCCGCGAGACGTTCGGCTGCACCTTCGAGGAAATCCAGGAGTTCGTACCCCTGCCTCTGAAGCCCGGCGCCTAACACTGCTCACGTTGTGGGGCCTGCTCTGGGGATGCAGAGTAGGCCCCGCAACGCACCCTAGGATTGGTAACCATGACCGATTCCGCAGTTACCCCGCAGGCCAGCGACCAGTATGTGCAGTCGTTGGCCAGGGGTCTGGCCGTGATCCGGGCGTTCGATGCGAACAACCCGGTCATGACCCTCAGCGAAGTCGCAGCCCGCACTGACCTGACCCGCGCCACGGCCCGTCGTTTTCTTCACACCCTCGTGGAGTTGGGCTACGTCCGCACGGACGGCAAGACCTTCGCCCTCACTGCAAAGGTGCTGCAGCTCGGGTACTCGTATCTGTCGGCGCTGTCCCTGCCTCAGCTGGCTCAGCCACATCTGGAGCAGTTGAGCATGAAGCTGGGGGAGTCCACGTCAGCGGCAGTCCTTGACGGTCCGGACATCTTCTACGTTGCCCGCGTCGCGACCCGCCGGATCATGAACGTCGGCATCACTGTGGGCACCCGTTTCCCGGCATACGCCACATCCATGGGCCGTGTGCTGCTCGCCGGTCTGCCACAGGCCAAGCTCGAGGCATACCTGGCCAACGTCGACCTCAAGCCAATCACCCCGCGAACCGTGGCCAACGCGGCAGACTTGAGGTCCGCCGTCGAGCAGGTCCGTGTGCAAGGCTGGTGCCTGCTGGACCAAGAGCTGGAAATCGGCCTGATGTCCATCGCGGCGCCGGTCTGGAACCACAACAACGGCGATAACGTTGCGGCGATCAACGTGTCCCTGCAGGCCCAGGCTGTCGCGGCGGAGTCGGACCCGGACAAGTATCTCGAGTCCGTACGGCAGGAAGTGGTCGCAACGGCCAACGCGATCTCGCAGGACGTGTCCGCGAAGCACTAAATCGAGGCGCCTCTACTTCCGGATCGCAGCCAGCCGCGTCTCGAGAATGCGCCGCACCATGGAGTCGGGAACAGGGTTGTCCGCAGAGAACCGCAACGTCCCCGGCGACCACGAGTAGCCGCCCAGCTCCTCGGACATCTCCGGCAGGATCTGGCCGCTAAACGGGTACAGGGCCAGATGGTTCTTGGTTTCGAGTACGCTCACGAAGCCCTTGCCGTCCACAAGCAAGGCAGGCATGCCGTAGCTGGTGCCTTCCTCGGCGTCTGGGGCAAGTTCACGTGCGATCGCAACTATCCGCTCCAGGATTTCCCGGTTGCCTTTGCTGACGTTCTCCAGATATTCGGTGACGGTTCCCATAGGGGACATGCTTCACTAAGCCCGCAGCAGAGGCCAGAGATTTAGCCCTCAGGAATAACCGCGATGCCCTGGATTTCGATCAGGGCCTCTTTCTGCCACAGCCGGCTCACACCGATGCCGGCCATCGCCGGGTACTGTGTGCCAGCCATTTCACGCCAGATTCGTCCGATCTCGCGGCCGTTCGCCATGTAGTCGTCTACGTCTGTGAGGTAGATGGTGACGTTGACGAGGTCCTCCGGCTGCCCACCGGCTTCCCGCAACGTGGTCAGCACGTTGGAGAACGCCTGCGTGAACTGCTCCACGATGCCGCCGGGAACGATGTTCATGTTCTTGTCCAAGGCAGTCTGCCCACCCAGGAACACCGTGTTGCCGGCAAGCATGCCGTGCGCAAAACCGGATGGCTTGGGGAGTGACTCCGGGTTGATTGTTTTGTGGCTCATGCTGTTCCTCCTTGTTGTGGCAACTGCAAAAACTTTTGAAATGCCTCTGTGCAGATCATTTCTGCCGTGCTACGTTGAGCATATGTGACGATCGTAAAAAAGTCGACACATTGAATCTCGAAGGAGCAGAACCCATGAAACTTGCCACCTTGCGCACCTCCGGCGGAAATACGACGGCGGCACTCGCCACAGGCGCCGACACGTATGTTGCGCTGCCGGCCACCGACGTCGGCGCGCTCCTGGCCCAGCCGGAATGGCGGTCGATCACCGAGAAGGCAGCCGAAGCAGCGGCGGAAGGCGGGCAAGCCGTCATCGCAGCAACTGAAGCTGACTTTGCCCCGCTCCTGCCCCGCGCCGGAAAAGTCATCTGTTGCGGGCTGAACTACGGGGACCACATCCAGGAAATGGGACGCGAACTTCCTGAATTTCCCACCCTGTTCGCCAAATACGCTGACACCCTGATCGGAGCCACGGACGTCGTAGAAGTCCATGGCAGTGGGCGCGTGGACTGGGAAGCCGAGTTGGCCGTCGTCGTGGGTTCTGAACTGTTTCGTGCAGACGAAGACCATGCCCGGGCGGCAATTGCCGGGTACACCGTTGCCAATGACGTCTCCATGCGTGACTGGCAGAACCGCACCCTGCAGTGGTTCCAGGGCAAGGCCTTCGACGCAACCACACCAGTGGGCCCGGTGATGTTGACTGCGGACGAGGCAAGCGAAAGCTTCGAGGTCCGTGGCTACGTCAACGGTGAGCTCGTGCAGCAGGGCAATACCAGCACCCTGGTGTTCGGCCCCGCACAGCTCCTGTCCTACATTTCCCAGTTCACCGTCCTGCGTCCCGGCGATCTCGTACTCACGGGCACGCCTGGGGGAGTGGGCATGGGGATGACCCCGCCGCGTTTCCTGAACGACGGCGACGTCCTCACCACCGAAATCGACGGCATCGGCCGCCTGGAAAACCAGTTCCGAATCCACGCGCCGGTCACGCCAGTCCCCGCCAACGCCTAAAACCACCGCCAAAAGGAGAACCCCCATGAGCCAGACCACCACTGAATACCGCCTCGAAGGCGACAACTCCATCTACGCCGGAGCTGACGGCAAGGTTGTCCCCGTCGTGACCCGTGCGGGTGAAGAAGACACCAACACCGCCCAGTCCGGGGATTGCATCCGCGTCTCCGGCGTGAGCATCCAACACACCCCGGCGACCAAGATCTGGTTCGGCCAGGTCTCCAACACCCCCGGGTACCGCTCCCTGCCGCACCACCACGGTGAAGCCGAAACCGGCGGCTACGTTCTTCGTGGCCATGGCCGCATCTACTTCGGCGAAAACTACTCAGAGTTCCTGGACATGAAGGCCGGCGACTGGGTCTTCGTTCCGCCGTTCATGCCGCACGTTGAAGCAAACATGTCCGTCACCGAAGAACTCGTGTGGCTCACAGCCCGCACCCCGGAGAACCTCGTGGTCAACCTCGACGACGTCCCGGACGAAACCCTCGCCGACTACCGCCGGGCATAACCACCATGATCACTGGAACCTTGACCTCGGAGACCTTCCTTAGGGCTGTGGAGATGACAGCCGTTGAAGCGGAGGTTTTTGACGAAGCCTACGAAGCCACGACCCAATACGTTCCGTGGCCAAAAGCCTATGGCGGAGACATGGTGGCCCAAGCTGCAGCCGCCATGATGCTTTCAGTGGAGGCCGACAGGCAGCTCCACTCGATGCACAGTTACTTCATGCGGCCCGTGGACATCGGTGCCCATGTTCGGTACGAAGTAGAGCGCTTGCGTGACGGTCGCGGCTACTCCACCCGCAACGTCCGTGGTTTCCAGAATGGCAAGACTGTATATGCCGCGATGGGTTCGTTCCAGGTTCCCGAAGATGGTCCGGACTTCCAGCCGGAGGCTCCTGCCGCCGTCGAGCCTGAATCCCTGCGCTCCGCAGCGGAAGCACTGGACGGGAAGGAAGGCCCAGCCGCAGACTATTGGTCTACGGGCCGTAGTTTCGACATGCGGCATATTCCGGGGTCGGTATACATCGAGCTTGAGGGTGGATCCATGCCGCAGCAGGCAATCTGGGTCAAGGCCTTCGACAGCCTCCCCGACGACGCCAACCTCCACCGGACTGCCCTTGCTTACGTTTGCGACTACACGATCCTGGAGCCGCTGCTCCGGGTCAACGGGCTCAACTGGTCCAGTCCCGGGCTCGCCACCGCCAGCCTTGACCACTCCATGTGGTTCCACCGCGATGGCCGCGCCGATGAGTGGGTCCTCTATGCACAAGAGGCCATATCAGGCCAAAGCAACAGGGGCCTGGCCATGGGCCGCTTCTTCGACCGACAAGGAAGGCTCCTCGCCACAGTCGCCCAAGAAGGCATGATCCGCGCCTGAACAGTTTTACCCCCAACACCATCCCCAGCTTCACTGACGCACCACTGAAAGGAACGGCCATGAGCATGACGCCATCGGCCCACGTGGACACGTTCACCCGCGACCACCTGCCGCCCGCCAACACCTGGCCGGCGCTCGAATTTACCCTGCCGGAACTCCACTACCCGGAGCGGCTGAACGCTGCCGCCGTGCTGATCGACAGCGCCGTCGAGACGTACGGCCCAGACCGGCCGGCGCTCCGCACCCCGGATGGCACAGTCTGGTCCTATGGACAGTTGCAGCTGCACTCCAACCAGGTTGCCCAGGCCCTCACCGAAGACCTCGGGGTAGAGACCGGAAACCGTGTGCTGCTCCGCGGCCCCAACAATCCATGGCTGGTTGCCGCCTGGCTGGGTGTGCTGAAGGCGGGCGCCGTGGTGGTCACTACGATGCCCATGCTGCGTTCCAGCGAGGTGGCCACACTCATCCAGCTCACCAAGCCTGTGGTCGCCATTTCCGATCACCGCTTCGTGGATGAGCTCGCGACGGCGGCAGGCGAGGACGTCACCGTCCTGAGCTACGGAGGGCCCGACGACGGCGATCTCACCCAGCGCTGCCAGCGCAAGAGTGGGGAGTTCACGGCTGTGGACACGTCGGCAGACGACGTAGCCCTGCTGGGTCCAACGTCCGGGACCACAGGTGTGCCCAAGGTGACCATGCACTTCCACCGGGACGTCCTGGCGAATGCGGACACCTTTGCCCGCCACATCCTTCAGCCCACAGCTGATGATGTCTTCGCCGGTTCCCCTCCACTTGCCTTCACGTTCGGGCTCGGCGGATTGGTGATCTTCCCGCTGCGGTTTGGCGCGTCGTCGCTCCTGACGGAGAAGGCCGGGCCTGTGGAACTGGCCGAGCATGCTTCGGCTGCCGGGGCCACCATCCTTTTCACGGCTCCCACTGCCTACCGGGCGATCCTGAAGGAAAAGCGCGGGGACTTGCTCCGTGGCCTCCGCGTCGCTGTTTCGGCGGGGGAGCACCTGTCCAAGGAGACGTGGGAAGCGGTCCGTGAGGCGACGGGTCTGAGGCTGGTCAATGGTATCGGCGCCACAGAGTTGCTTCACGTGTTCATTTCCGCTGCAGGGGATGACATCCGTCCAGGTACTACCGGCAAGGCTGTGCCGGGCTTCCGTGCAACCATTCTTGATCAGGACGGCCACCAGCTTGGCCCAGGCCAGTCTGGCCGGCTTGCAGTGATTGGCCCTACGGGTTGCCGCTATCTGGACGACGCACGCCAAACGAATTACGTGGTGAATGGCTGGAATGTCACTGGCGATACGTTCTCGATGGATGAAGACGGGTACTTCACGTACCAGGCCCGCTCGGACAACATGATCGTTTCCTCCGGCTACAACATCGGGGCACCCGAGGTGGAAACCGCCATCGACCAGCACCCGGACGTGGTGGAGAACGCGGTGATCGGGCGGCCTGATCCTGAGCGCGGAAGTATCGTGTGCGCGTTCATCGTCCTGCGTGAGGGCGTCATTGGCGACGCCGCGAAGCGCAAGGAAATCCAGGACTTCGTGAAGCAAACCATTGCCCCGTACAAGTACCCGCGCGACGTCCGCTTCGTCACCGAGTTGCCGAGGAACCCCAGCGGCAAACTCCAGCATTTCAAGCTCCGCGATGGCCTCCTCAAGGAGAGCACCACAGGCGAAGCAAAAACCCAACAACTTACCCCCGCCGGCCAAAGCCAGGCTTGAGAAGGAGCATGAGCATGAAGATCGCAATCGTTGGAGGCGGCCCCGGCGGCCTGTACTTCGCAGCACTGATGAAGCAGCTGGATGCGTCACACGAGATCACGTTGTGGGAGCGGAACGCTGCCAGCGACACGTTTGGTTTTGGTGTGGTGTTTTCCGATGAGACCCTGGGCGGGATCGGGAACGCGGACCCGGTGGTCGCGGAGTACATGAGCCGCCGGTTCGCGCGCTGGTCCGATATAGATATCCACTTCCGTGACCAGATGATCACGGTCGGCGGGCAGGGTTTCGCTGCCATGAGCCGCAAGGAACTGCTGGAACTGCTCCAGCGCCGCTGCATCGAACTGAACGTCGATGTCCGGTTCTCCACTCTGGCCCCTGCCATTGAGGAACTCGAAGCCAACTATGACCTGGTGCTCGCCGCTGATGGTGTGAACTCCCAGATCCGTGCCAAGTACGCCGACGCGTTTGGCCCGGACCTGGACCCGCGGACCAACAAGTTCATGTGGCTCGGTACGGACCAGGTGTTCGAGGCCTTCAAGTTCTTCGTGAAGGAAACTGAGTGGGGTGTCATGCAAATTCACGGCTACCCATACTCCGATGAGGGTTCCACGTTCATCGTGGAAATGCACCAGGACGTCTGGCACGCGGCAGGGTTCGACGAAACCGCCAACGAGGTCTTCCCTCCCGGCGTCTCGGACGAGAAGGCGATCGCGAAGATCCGCGAGATTTTCGCCGAGGAACTGAACGGCTACGAGGTCCTCACCAACAACTCCAAGTGGATCAACTTCACCACAGTGCGGAACCAGAGCTGGCGCAAGGGCAACGTGGTCCTGCTCGGCGACGCCGCCCACACCGCGCACTTCTCCATCGGCTCCGGCACGAAACTGGCCATGGAAGACTCACTCGCCCTCGCTGCCTGCCTGCACGAACACCCCGACGTGGACTCCGCCCTGGCCGCGTACGAGGCTGAGCGGCGTCCCGTGGTCGCCTCCACGCAGCGCGCCGCGCAGGCATCGCTGGAGTGGTTTGAGCGGATCGGCCAGTACAAGGACCAGGATCCCACCCAGTTCGCGTTCAACCTGCTCACCCGCAGCCGCCGCATCACCCAGGAAAACCTCCGCCTCCGCGACCCGGAGTTCGCCGAAACCGTGGACCGGAACTTCGCCGAATCCCAGGGCCTTGCCCAGGTCGCGCCGGCGATGTTCCAGCCCTTCCGCATCGGGGAGCTGGAGTTGAAGAACCGCATCATCGTCTCCCCCATGGACATGTACTCCGCCACCGACGGGATCCCCGGGGACTTCCACAAAGTCCACCTGGGCTCCAAAGCCCTCGGCGGCGCGGGTCTGGTCATGACCGAGATGGTCTGCGTGTCCGAAACAGGGCGTATCACCCCCGGCTGCAGCGGCCTGTACACCGATGAACAACGGGACAGTTGGAAGGAAATCGTGGACTTTGTCCACGCCCGCTCCACCGCCAAGATCGGCGCACAGCTGGGACACTCCGGCCGCAAGGGCTCCACCAAGCTCATGTGGGAAGGCATCGACCAGCCCCTCGACTCGGGCAACTGGACCGCCGTCGGGCCTTCTGCATTGCCGTACAGCAACGAAAACCAGACCCCCGTGGAGCTGGATCGCGCAGGGATGGACGCCATCACGGCCGAGTTCGTCGCCGCCACGATCCGCGCTGGTCAGGCAGGCTTTGACCTCCTGGAAATCCACGCCGCTCACGGCTACCTGCTCTCCTCCTTCCTCTCCCCGGTCTCGAACAAGCGCACCGACGAATACGGTGGCAGCCTCCAGAACCGGCTGCGGTTCCCGCTGGAAGTCTTCGACGCCGTCCGCGCGGCCTGGCCTGCCAACAAGCCGGTGACGGTGCGCATCTCCGCGACGGACTGGATCGAGGGCGGCAACACCTCCGACGATTCGATCGAGATCGCCAAGGCGTTTGTGGAGCACGGCGCCGCCGGCCTGGACGTTTCCACCGGCCAGGTCGCCAAGGAGGAAAAGCCTGCGTTCGGCCGCAGCTACCAGACCCCGTTCGCGGACCGCATCCGCCAGGAAGTCGCCGCACCCGCCGGGGTGGCCGTGATCGCCGTCGGCGCCATCTCCAGCTACGACGACGTGAACTCGATCCTCCTTGCAGGACGCGCGGACCTCATCGCCCTGGGCCGCACCCACCTTTACGACCCGCAGTGGACTTTGCACGCCGCTGCAGAACAGGAATACCACGGTCCTGGCGCGCAATGGATCCCGCAATTCCGCGGCGGCCGCCGCAAACCCCCAAGCGCCCGCACGGACGCCGTCCGCCCCCGCCTGTCCCTGCTGAAGGAACCCGACACTGAAGAAACCACCACCCACCTCCGCTGGACACCTGCGTCCGCCGCTGCATCTGCGTTGGTGAAGTAGCCATGGCCGCCGCACCGATTAATGACTGGAAAGTGCCCAAGCGCACCACTGGCTTGGTGTTGATTTGTTGCTGGCTCGCCATCCTCGCTGAAGGGTACGACGTCGGCGTCCTGGGGGCAGTGCTTCCGGCCCTGGCCGAGTACAAACAATGGAACCTCAGCCCGCTTGCCCTGGGTGGGCTGGGATCATATGCCTTGATCGGCATGCTTATCGGAGCCCTGTTCATCGGGACTCTGAGCGACCTCGTAGGCCGCAAGAAGATGCTGTTGGCGTCCATGGTCATCTTCACCCTCACCCAGGCTGGTGCGGCCTGGGCTCCGACGCCCGAGCTGTTTGGCCTTTTCCGGCTCATCGGCGGACTGGGCATGGGCGGTGTCATCCCCGTGGCCGCAGCCCTGACAATCGAGTACTCAGCTCCCAATAGGCGTTCCTACAACTACGGCCTCATGTATTCGGGCTACTCGCTGGGCATCGTTGCGGCCGCGCTTGCTGCGATGTTCGTGCTGCCGGTTGGTGGCTGGCGGGCCGTGATTGCTCTTGGTGCCGCGCCGATTGTCCTGCTGCCGATCATTTGGAAGTTCCTCCCGGAATCGTTGGAGTACCTCGAGTCCAAGGGACGTAAAACCGAGGCCAAGGCCTTGGCTGCCAAGCTGGAGATCGCCGACTACCAGCCGGTGGCAACGGTGGCAGAGCTGGGTTCACAGGCCTCCTCACACACCGCAGATCCGTGGTGGAAGACCATCACCACGATGTTCTCCAGGAAGTACCTGCGCTCCACGGTGTTCTTCTGGGTTTCCCTGTTCTGCGGCCTGGTACTGGTCTATGGCCTGAACACCTGGCTGCCGAGCATCATGAAGAAGGCCGGCTACGATCTGGGCTCGTCCCTGACGTTCCTGTTGGTCTTCAGCCTGGCCTCCGCCATCGGCGGCCTGCTCCTTGGCCGTGCGGCAGACAAGTACGGCAAGAAGCTCATCCTCGTGGTGTTCTATATCCTGGGTGGCCTGGGCATCATGCTCCTCGTCTTCCCCAACACCATGGTGGTCAACCTGCTGTTCGTGGCCTTCGCAGGCGTCGGTTCCATCTCCACGTCCCTGGTCCTGACCGGCTACATCGCTGACTACTATCCGGCCAAGGTTCGCGGTACGGCCACGGGTTGGGCTCTCAGCTTTGCCCGCCTGGGTGCGATCTCCGGACCCTTGATCGGCGGCTGGATTGCAGGTTCCAAGCTGCCCTTCGAGGCCAACTTCGCGATTTTCGCCGGCATCGCAGTGGTGGCCGCGGCCGCCGTCGCTATGATTCCGAAGCCGCAACCCGAGGTGACAGTTGTTGCGCCCAACGCGGCAGCCGACGTCGCGGACCCGGACGACGAGACCGCGGCAGTCAGCACCCGCTAGGAGAATCATGGACGCGTTTCCTGAAGCGAGTGTTGAGCGGACGGTTGAGTGGGTGGACACCGATGCCTCCGGCCACCAACACAACTCGGCCATCCTCCGATGGGTGGAAGCCGCCGAGGCAGAGCTGTTCCGCTCCCTGGAGCTGCCCGACTACTTCCCCAACGCTCCCCGCGTCCAGCAGGTGATCAACTACAAGGCCAAGCTCTGGTTCGGCCAGCGCGTCACCGCCACGGTGAAAATCCACGCGCTCGGCCGGACCTCGCTGACCATGGCCTTCGAGGTCCGGGGCCACCCACTTGAAGATGTGCCCCGCGGAACGCCCGACGGCGTCACTCAGCAAGGTGCATCGTCGGACGGCAGCGAGGTGGCCGCCTTCGGGACGGTGACCACGGTCCACGTCCCCAACGGCACCACCGCCGCGCAGTCTTGGCCGGAACATTTCGTCCGGGCTGTGCGGTGTGCTGACTAGCTGACAACAAGGACGCCCTCAGGATCGGCTGGCAGAGCATCAGCCTTCCCCGGCCATTGATGGTTCCCCACCTATGATGAACATGACTGGCGCCTTACCTGGCGCGGAAATGAGGGTCCTTCAATGTTCGCCGTCCCGGCACCCCCGGTGCGCCATCAGCAACTCCTGGTCACCATCTTTGGTCTTTATGGCAGGAATGCTGGTGATGCGTTGCCGGTCTCCGCACTGGTTTCGATGCTCGGTACGCTCGGCTATGACGCGCCAGGTGTGAGATCGTCTGTTTCCAGGCTTAAGGCCAAGGGTGTCCTGAAGAGCGTCCGTGAAGGCGGCATTGCCAAGTACAAGATCGCCGAATCGGTGAGCGACGTCTTCCGTGAAGGTGATCGGCGGATCTTCGCCCCCGAACAGCCAGCTCCCGTGGATACGTGGGTGCTCGCCGTGTTCTCCGTGCCCGAGTCGATGCGGAACCGCCGGCACCAGCTGAGGTCCGCCCTGTCCAGCCTGGGATTTGGATCCGTGGCGTCCGGTGTATGGATCGCTCCGGCACACAAACTGGAGCAGGCTCGCGAACGCCTCACCGCCAGCGGGCTCATCGAGTTCGTGGACCTCTTCCGCAGCGACTACGTTTTCGATGGCCCCATGCGGCCCAAGATCTCCGAATGGTGGGATCTCAAGGAACTCGATGAACAGTTCACGGAGTTCCTTGAGATCTACCGGGGCGCCGAGCAGCAGTGGATTGACCTGGTGGGAACCGACCCTGAGGCGGCCTTGGCTGATTCCACGGCCGAAGTGCGGCGCGACGCTTTCCGCTACTACATTCCGATGCTGACCTTGTGGCGGAAGTTCCCTTACCGGGACCCCAACCTCCCGACGGACTACCTTCCGCCTGAGTGGCATGGGCCCGAAGTCCGCCGGACCTTCCAGGCAGTGCACCGGCTCGCCGCGCCGCTCGCCGCGGCACACGCCCATGAGGTCATCAGCGAAGCTTTGGATCCAGTCCTGACGTAGCCGTTGGTGCGGGTTTAGCCGGCGGTCCGGGCTTAGTCCTTGGTCCGGGGCGCGTCGATGATGCCGAAGATTTCTCCCTGCGGCGCCTGCAGGATTGCCATCCGTCCCATGGGGCTATCCATGACTGGCACCAAGGCTGAAGATCCGAGTTCCATGGCTGTTGCGGCGGTTCGATCTACATGGTCGCTGGCAAACCACGTCAGCCAGTGATTCGGCGCGCCCTCGGCAATTTCAGTGTCGTGCTGAATGCTGCCCACTTCGCGGCCATCAGAAGCCCGCTTGGCGGTTGCGTATATGAATCCGTCCTGGTCGATGTCCTGATAGCTGAAGCCAAAAACATCGGCATGGAAGGACCGGGCCAGCGCGTAGTCGCGGGTGTGGAGTTCGTTCCAGCACAATGCACCGTGCTCGTTGACGCGCTCCGCCCCGATATGGCTTCCCGCCTGCCAGATGCCAAAGACTGCACCCACGCTGTCCGCGGCAATTGCCATGCGCCCCGAATCCATCACATCGAAGGGAGGAGCGATGAGTTGGCCACCAGCAGCGGCTACTTCTTTGCACGTGGTGTCAACATTGTCCGAGGCCAGATACGTGGTCCAGACGGTTGGCATGTTGGAATCCTGTTTGGGACCGAGTCCCGCAACAGCTTGTCCGTCCAGTTGGGCCAGTAGGTAGCCCCCGGCCTCTTCGTCGCCGGAGAGGTAATCCCATCCAAACAACTCCGTGTAGAAGGCCTTGGCGGCAGGGAGGTCATCGACCCCCAGATCCACCCACGCGGGTGTTCCTGCAGGCCATTTCTCAGTTTGGGTAGACATAGCAACTCCTCGGGTTTCGGGGCTTAATTGGCGCGGCTGCCTCCCGGAATGCCCTATGCGCCGGGCTTCCTGGGAGGCAGCCACTCCCTTTGTGCATCCAGCGTCCAATTCGTGATGCGATTCGGCCCAAATCTTGGCCGCAAATCGTGCCCACCCGTCGTGGAGTGGTCGTCCCACAGCACCCCAGCACAAAGGAGGCGGCAGGCGTAAGCCGCCTGCCGCCGTCGTGCGTGTTCTGTTGTGAGATGGTGCGGATCTATCAGACGGTGCGGGTCGCCTTGGCGAGGTTGTCGCGAAGTTCGTCCGCGTTCTGACGGATGACGTAGGCGGGACGGTCGCGCTCGACGCGCCAGCTGTCTTCGAGCGGCCCGATGTTGACGGTGTCGAAACCGAACTCGTCGTACAGCTTGGTCACGAGTTCGGCGGCCTCCGGGAAGTCGCTGGCTGTGGCCAATGCGCGGCGGTTGGGCGTGCCGGCAGGAGTGCCATCGGTAGTGATGTCCTTGGCGAAGATGTGGTTGAAGCCCTTGGCCACCTTGGATGTGGGCAGGTGCTTCTGGAGCAGGCCCGAGGTGGTGGTCTCGCCGTTATCGAGCGCGGGAATACGGCCGTCGCGCTCCCAGTAATAGTTGTTGGTGTCGATGACGATCTTGCCTTCGAGCGGTCCCGCCGGGATGTCTTGATAGTTTTTCAGGGGAACGGTCACGACGGCGAAATCACCTGCCGCTGCTGCCTCGACCGCCGTCGCGGCCCGGGCGCGCGGCCCGAGTTCTGTGACCAGTTCCGTGAGGGTTTCCGGCCCGCGTGAATTGCTGATCACGACGTCGTAGCCAAGTTCCACGGCTTTACGCGCAACCTGGCTGCCAATGTGTCCTGCACCGATGATTCCGATTGTTGTCATACTCCCGCCAACAAGATGTTGCAGACGCGTATTTCCGGCGTTACGGAATATGTCGGAGTCGCAGGCGAGTTTCCGTGTACGGGGGTGATAAGTAGACTTACTAAATGTCTACTCCAGCGAACCCCAACTCCAAGAAAAGCGGTGTCCTCTTCGACGTCGATGGGACGTTGATCGACTCCAGCTACTTCCACGCACTCGCCTGGTGGCAGGCATTCAGGCGCGAAGGCTTGGACATCCAGATCTCCGACATTCACCGCTGCGTAGGAATGGGCGGCGACAAACTCGTCCAGCACCTGGTTCCGGACTGTCCGGAAGACATGCAAAAGGAACTGAAATCCGCGCACGGTGCTGTGTTTTCGACATTCTGGCCGTCATTGCGAGCCTTCGACTCCGCCCGGGACCTCCTTGCAGCCTGCTCCGATTCCGGGCTGGCGGTAGGGCTGGCGTCGTCAGCGCAAGAGCGCGACCTTGACGTCAGCAGGCGGCTCCTCGACGCCGGTGGGTCCATTGACGCGTGGACCAGCTCCAACGATGCGGACGAAAGCAAGCCTGCCCCGGATATCCTCCTGGCCTGCCTGAAGAAGCTTGAACTCAATCCAGCGGACGTCGTCTTTGTTGGCGACGCAGTCTGGGACGTGAAGGCCGCTGCGGCAATTGGCGTTCCCGCCATCGCCCTGACCTGCGGTGGTATCAGCGAGGCCGAGCTCCGTGACGCAGGGGCCGCGGAGGTCTACGACAATCCGCGGCACCTTCTGGAGAATCTGGAAAGCAGCGCTATTGGCCGGCTAACGGCGGGGACAGTCAGCGGTTAAGAAGCGCGGCCGCCCGCGCCGCCGGGTTGAGTAGCATTGCCCCCAATTGACCAGCAACGGAAGGAAGTCGCATGATGCAGCAGTATGTCGTCCTGCAAGTGATCCTTAAGGAGAAACTCTGGGGAACCGGTTCGGGCAATCTGACCTCTCTGGAGAAGGCCATCAACGATCAGGCCGCGAAGGGCTACCGGCTCCACACCATCACCACGTCGAGCAGCGGGAGCAAGGGGCTCGGCGGCGGGGACCGCATTCAGGCAACGATGGTGTTCGAGCGCCTCGGATGATTGGACTTCGTCGACAAGCTGGGCGTTCGGACGGCCATGGTGGACCGACTTGCGGGCGAGGATGAGATGATGACCAAAATGGCCGTAAGGATGGCACAAGCGTACCGAAAGCGGTACGCTTTTGCCGTGAGGCTGACTAGTTCGTACCGGCAGATCCTGAGGGAACTTGCCTACGACACCCATGGCGTCATCACAGTGGCCGACGCGCGCGAAGCAGGAGTACCGCCCGTGGAGCTCCGGAAATTGACTGCGCGAGGAGCCCTGCGGCGCATAGGGCACGGCGTGTACCGGATGATCGAAGCCCCTTCGAGCAACCTCGACGAGTTCGCTGAAGCCGTAGCCCTCGGAGGAGAAGAAGCTGTACTCGCCGACGAATCTGTGCTCGCCGCCTACGGCTTGGGTCAGGTCAACCTCCGCAAAATCAGGGTGGTCACCCCTCGGAGGGTCCGCAGCCGGCTCCCGGACACGGTCGAGATTGAACAGCGGAAAGTGCCTCTTTGGGACAGCGGCTACATTGAAGGTATTCCAGCCATGGGTGTGGAAAGCGCCCTGTTGGGTTCTCGAGGACGAATCATGACTGAGCGTCTGGTCGATGCGGCCCGCAAAGCGGAGCAGCGTGGTCTGCTCGATTCAGCAGCCGCAGCCCGCGTCATCAAAGAATTGGAAACATCTTGAGCACACCACCGAACGACAATCAGCCAGAGGAAATCACTGCGCCCAAGAATGTCCGGTATTTAGAGGGCAGGATCGCAGAGCTCGCAAAGGCCGAGAACTCGACCGTCGCCAAGCTCAAGTCCCTAGTAGCCAACCTGGCGGTGTGCCAAATGCTGCCCCGTCAGCGGTGAAGGGCGGCACTGGTCTAACGCTACGGCTTGGCGAGAACCTCACGCGTCAAACCCCTGATCTGGACACCGCCTTTCGCGGGAATATGCAGAATTTTGAAGAGCAGTTGCGAAAGAATCTTGCGGCTGGTTGGGGAGGATTCACCGGTGCGGTTGTGCCGGGAACTCCTCGCGCACCAGAGAGCGTGCCGACCGCCTACATCATGCAGCCTTTCGCGGTGAAGCCGCAGTGCCGAAACAAGTCCTTCACGACGGTGGAGCTTGGAGTCAGCTTCGACGGGCTTGGAGCAACCGGAGATCTCACGGAGACAGCACTCTCGGAGGAATTGATCGACGCCTTCATGGCCCTAGGGCTCCCTCGACCGAATCCGGTGCCTGTCCTACCCCTCCACCATCAGGTATCACAGAAACTGCATGCGTGTACCGAACCCGGAAGTCAGCGGGCCCACGATCTGGTCGACTTGCAACTGATGGCCGGCCTTGCCGTTGACGTGTTGGTGGCCGAGACGGTGGAACGGCTCTTCCGATTCCGGCGCCAACACGACTGGCCAGCCATGGCAGTATCGACCAAGGAGTGGGACACTCTATATGCCGATGCCGCCCTCGGCCTGGAGGAAGTAGTGCTTCCCACTGTCGGCGATGCCGTCCAATGGCTGAACGGCGAATACATTCCGCGGATCGTGGCAGCAGGAAAAAGTTCCTAACGCTGCAGATGGACGCAAAAGCCTCGGAGCTCGTGGTGCTCCGGGACTTCGGCGTCCGGCACCTGGTACGGATCGCTCTACGGCCGCCAAACTATGCTTTGAGGGCTGCAGGTATCCCGTTGAGGCGAAGGGTCGTCCCGGTGCGCAGATGAGGTAGGTCAGCGCTGCCGTCTCCGGTTCGCTTGAGGAACGTGACCTGCTCTGTCCAGGTCAGCGTGCTTCTCCCCATTTCGGTATCGGCCAAGGTCACCGTCACGAGCGATACCCAGCGGGTTACATCGTCCACGATCGCTTCATAGACGAAAACGATCCGGCGATCGGGAATGATGTCGAGGTAGCGCGAACGATTGCGCAGTTTCTCGGCCTGCCCGTCTAGCATGACGAAAGTGCTGCTCGCTTCCTCACCGCCGCCAATGTGGAAGTCGTGATCATAGACGGACCCCGTTCCTGGCATCCGAAACCATTGCCGGCGCAACCGATCATCCGCGAACACGGCGAAGAGGTCCGCCCGGTTCGCATCGAAGTCGCGCGTGATACTGAAAGTCTCGTGCCTCACGTCCGAAGGCTGCTCCCCACTCGTTTGGTCGGAAGGGTGCCCATCACGCAGCTCAGTCATGTCARCCAACTCTCTGTTTTCTCATCACGTATCTGTGGGAACAGAGGCAGGCCGCAGTTGCTTCCCGCACTTGATCTCAGCCGGACGGCCACGCCTGGCGTCGTCTAGAGTTCCTCGTCCCGCACTTCCTCACTCCGGCCGCGTCCTCGAACTGCCCAGATGATCAACGCAATGACGATGATCGCAGCAACGGCTGCCAGGATCCACGGCGTGACGTCGGTCCGGGTTTGTTCCTGGGGTTGGGACTCTCCGGTCCCTGGGTTCGCGGGTCCGCTGCTTGCCGGGTTGGACGTGGTTTGCCCGCCGGACGATGGAGCTGGGTTTGTGGGTGTCGCCGTTGATGGGCCGGACGGGTTGCTGGGCGAGGCCGACGGCGTGGGGGTGGTGGCAGCTACGTGACCTTGGAGGGCGGCCGGGTTTGCTGCGTTTGCTGCTGCCGCGATGGACAACATGGACCCGGTGAAGAGGGTCAGTGCCAGGGTTGTCAGGGCTAATCTACGAAGCATCGTTTCTCCTGTGGGATAGGGCGTGTCCGCGAATCCTCATAGTAGTAAGCATACTGACTAACAAAGAAAATGGGATGGGTGTCGCCCCTAGACAAGGGGCGACCCCACCCGAGGGGCTAGCGCGTTAGCTTGGCGGAATCCGGTTCCGGATCGCCGATATGGCCCGGAGCGTTGGCTGCCAGGACACGCTGGACGAACGCGCTGTATTCCTCCATATAGTGGCGCAGCAACCCTGCCGTGCCCTCGTCCTTAACCGAGCCGTCGTCGTCGTACGCGTCCGCGACGAAGCGGATGTAAGCCTCCGGAGCATTCAGCTGAGGTGCGTCGAGGAAGCTGAGGACGCTGCGCATGGAGGACTGCATCACCGCGGTTCCGATGCCACCAGGCGACGCGCCGATAATGCCGGTCGGCTTCCGTGCGAAGGAGTTGCTTCCCCACGGTCGTGATCCCCAGTCGATGGCGTTCTTCAATGCGCCTGGAATGGAGCGGTTGTACTCGGGGGAGACGAAAAGAATGCCGTCCGATGCGGCGATCGCGTCCTTCAATTCCCTGCCGGCAGGCGGGAAGTCGGAGTCATAGTCGGAGCTGTACAACGGGAGGTCCCGGATGGCGATCTCATGAAATTCCAGTTCCGGAGGCGCCACGCTGATGAGCGCCTTGGAGAGGACCCGGTTGATCGAGGTACTAGAGAGGCTTCCGACGAAATAGCCGATTTTGAATGTGTCCATAGCGGCGTTCCTTCCCGACGGCACGGCCGGAACCGGCTCGTCGACGGTGTGGACGCTGGTTGCCCCAGCTTCCACCGACCCTAATGGACTTGTCCACATAGCGCACCCCCCTACTCCCGTCCGGACCCTTGCGGCCATAGACTCATGCCAACTGGTTCCGGAGAGTTCCCGAAGAGGGGTGGCGGGTGAAAGCAGGCATAGCGCGCGAGGCACTCGACGGCGAGCGCAGAGTGGCAGCCACGCCCGAAACGGTCAAGCAATTGACCGGTTTGGGCCTTGATGTTCAGATCGAGTCCGGGGCGGGGCTTGCCTCCGGACACAGCGACGATGATTACCGGCAGGCCGGCGCTTCTGTTGTGCAGTCCTTGGATCTGGGATCCGTAGACGTTTACTGCCACGTGCGTCCCATGGAACCGTCGACGGCGGGAGCTCTCCGCCCGGGTTCAGTCACCGTCGGTTTGGGGTCGCCATCGTCGGAGTTGCCAACCGTCCGCGCGCTCGCCGCAGGTGGCATCACCTCCTTTGCGCTGGAACTGGTTCCCCGGATCTCGCGGGCCCAATCCATGGACGCCCTCACCTCACAGGCCCTGGTGGCTGGCTACCGCTGTGTCCTTGAGGCCGCGACGCGACTGCCGCGCTTCTTCCCCCTGTACATGACCGCGGCCGGAACTATTCCGCCGGCGCGAGTCCTGGTACTGGGGGCAGGTGTGGCCGGGCTCCAAGCGATCGGCACCGCCAAAAGGCTTGGTGCGCGCGTTTCAGCCAACGACATCCGTCCGGCCTCGGCAGACGAAGTGGCTTCCATGGGTGGGACTTTCATCAAGCTGGACCTTGAAACAGCCGAAGCTTCAGGCGGATATGCGCGCGAGCTCAGCGCAGACAGGGGTGCCTTGCAGCGTGCGCTCCTGACCCCGCACGTAGCGCAGGCAGATGTCCTCATCACCACTGCTGCCGTCCCCGGACGCCGGGCACCACTTCTGGTGAGCCGCGAAATGGTCCAAGGGATGCGCCCGGGATCGGTCGTAGTAGATCTGGCGGCTGAGTCAGGGGGAAACGTCGAAGGCAGCATCCCCGGGCAGGACATCCACATCCCCACCGCTGATGGGCAAGGCGAAGTGACCTTGGTGGGGCTCAAGGACCCAGCGTCCGCGATGCCCGGCGATGCCTCACGCTTGTTCGCCAAGAACGTGGCCAACCTGATCGCATTGATGACCCGGGACGGAGTTGTCGCCCCGGACTTTGAAGACGAGGTTGTGGCGGGAACCTGCCTCACCCACGACGGCGAGGTGCGGCACGCGCCAACGGCTGAGGCACTCACGGCGCTCGCGGGTGAGACCGGCCCCTTTGGCAGTGCCCACACCGCGGCCAACCCTGGCAGTGAAGGAGCGCATTGATGGATGGCATGAGTCTGCTGACGATCACCGTACTGGCAGTTTTCGTGGGCTTCGAGGTCGTCTCCAAAGTTTCCAGCACCCTGCACACACCGCTCATGTCCGGGGCAAATGCGATCCACGGGATCATCCTCGTGGGTGCGATCATCGTCGCTGGCCAGGCCTCTGATCCGTGGGTTTTGGCGGTTGCCCTGCTGGCTGTTGTCCTTGCCACTGCCAACCTTGTGGGCGGCTTCGTGGTGACCGACCGCATGCTGGAGATGTTCCGCGGGAGGCAACGGCCGCCGTCGCCAGTTGTTTCATCCGAGGATCATGCGGGTAAGGAGCTCGGCCGGTGACTCTTCTGGATCCCACCTGGACAGCTCTCCTCTATCTCGCAGCCGCAGCCTGTTTCATCCTGGCGCTCAAAGGTCTGAACTCACCGCGGACGGCACGGCGTGGAAACCTCATTGGGGCGTTCGGAGCCTTGTTGGCTGTCGTCACAGTGTTCGTCTCGGTGAAGCTGGACAACGTTCCGTGGATCGTTGGGGCAATAGCTCTGGGATCGGTGGTGGCCGCACCCGTGGCACGGCGCGTTCAGATGACGCAGATGCCCCAACTCGTGGCCCTGTTCAACGGCGTGGGTGGTGGCGCGGCCGCACTCGTGGCCTTACTGGAGCTCTCGCACACGGGTGATGCCTGGGTCCGCCTGGCCATTGTGTTCACGCTGCTCGTCGGGGCCGTTTCCTTCGCCGGTTCCGGAGTTACGTTTGCCAAACTCCAAGGGCTGATGACCACCCGGCCAGTAACGTTCCCGGGCCTGCCTGTGTTGATGGCCGTAGTGTTGCTGGCGGCAGTGGGCGCAGGGGTTGTGGTGATACTGAATGGCTCGTTGCTGCTCGCGCTTGCGCTGCTGATGCTTGGTCTTGTGACCGGCATCCTGCTGGTCCTCCCGGTGGGTGGTGCCGACGTGCCCATCGTCATCTCGCTGCTCAACGCCTTCACCGGATTGGCCGTGGCCGCATCCGGATTGGTGCTGGGCAACGTACTCCTGGTGGTGGCCGGCACCCTGGTTGGGGCGTCCGGCACCATCCTCACTCGGGCCATGGCCGCCGCAATGGGCCGCAGCGTTGCGGGCATCATGTTCGGTGCCTTCAAGGGTGGCTCCACGGCTGGGTCCACTGCGGTTAGTGAGCGCCCGGTCAGATCCTCCAGCCCGGAGGATGTTGCGGTGCTGCTCGGGTACGCCCAGCGGGTGATTATCGTTCCCGGGTACGGCTTGGCCGTGGCGCAAGGCCAGCACACGGCCGCTGAGTTGGCCTTGGCTTTGGAGGCACGCGGGACAGAGGTGGACTTCGCCATCCATCCTGTTGCCGGACGCATGCCCGGGCACATGAACGTCCTCCTGGCCGAGGCAAACGTGCCGTATGAGTCGCTGAAGGAAATGAGCGATATCAACCCGGAGTTCAAGACGGCCGATGTTGCTTTGGTGGTGGGTGCCAACGACGTAGTGAACCCTGCAGCCAAGACCACCTCCGGCTCGCCGATTTACGGAATGCCCATCCTGGAAGTAGCTGACGCCCGGCAGGTGGTATTCCTCAAACGGTCCATGCGTCCAGGATTCGCTGGCATCGAAAACGAACTTTTGTACGAGCCACAGACCACGTTGCTGTTCGGCGACGCAAAGGATTCATTGACCAAGGTGTTGGGCGCAGTAAAGGCGCTCTAGGAGGATCGGCCCTCTAATTTCGGGCCCAAATTTCGCGTCACGTTCCGACTGCTGAAGCCACATCTTTTAAACAGAAGTCTGCCCAGAAAGGAGACTGCGGAAAGATGCATGGCTAGGAGTCATCGATTGCAAGACGATATGAAGGATTCGACGCCGGATTCCCGCTTCGACAAACCACAAAGCAAGAGGGTGACAGATTGGAGGCCACTCGTTGGCCTGGACGTTCAAATCTGGCGCGGCAACAAGATCGTGGACCAAGGCCTGGTGGAAGCGGTGACCGCTGACGGCGACGTTTTATGGCTCAAACAAGAGGGAGCAACAAACCGTCGGCTTGTCATGAAGGAAGCCGGAACAGGGCTTCGGGTACGGCTCATCACCTGAGCACAAAGCCGGGGTGCCCGGCCTCGCACCCTTCCCGGCCATCCGCCGTCGTCCTAAGCTGAACCGTACGAGTTACCCAACCCATGCCGAACCGCCACATCTAAGCGAGGTTGCGCCATGACCGTCAAACTCAACAAGAAAGCATTCGATAACGCGAAGCATCTGATCAGCGACGGGAAGATCGTCAAGGACGTCCGGGATGACTGGAGCGAGCATGCCCCGTCCACCCAGGACGAGAATAAGTTCCTGGAGAAGCACGGCCAGGCGGAGTATTCCAAGTGGTATCTCGGTGTGGACGACGATCACCCGGATGACCAAAAGGGCCACTACAAATTCCCCTTCGGCGACTTCAAGAAGATCCACAGATGTGCGGTCATCTCTGCCGAGAGCCGTGCGGCGCAGAACGACTATGACGATATCCGGGATGCGCTCGGCAAGCTGCTCGAACGCATCGATGAGGACAACAAGGATTAGGCCACTGCGTCAGCCAGCAACCGCCCCCATCTCGGTTCCAGCAATGGAGCTCCCGCAAGTTTAAGTGCATGCCAGAGTGTCACTGCCACGGAATCGAGTACCGGGACGCCTGTTCGGGCTTCCACGTCTGCTGTGATGTTGGCTCCATAGAGGTTGGTGCACAAATAGACCAAGGCATCGGGATGAGCTGCAGCCAGCTCCAATGAACCCGGCAGCATTTCCTCATCAGTAACGCGGCCAAAGGATTCGTTATCGGTGAGATCAAGGTGCCGGTGATCGATCGTCTTGATGCCTTCTTTGGCATAGGACGCGATCACGGCCTCATTCACGTCTGCGGTGTAAGGCGTGAACAGACCAATTCGCTCGGTGCCAAAGGACGAGAAGGCCTCCAAGTAGGCGAGCGTGGACGTGGTGGCCGGTATCCCTGTGGCGTCGGTGATCTCACGGACCAAGGCGTGGTCGTGGGAAGCGCCGAGCCAGGATCCGGACGTGCCGTTCCATGCAATAACGTCCACGTTCGCTGTGGCCAGCAACTCGGCGGCGGCGCGCATCACGGAGGAATCGAATTGCTTGTCCGAGGAGTCGTCCAAGGCAATCCGGGTGACGGGGATGCGGGTTGAATGGATGGTTACATCCTGGCGGTCGCCAAGAATCCGGTAGGTCTGCGGCTCGAGGCAGGTATTGGAGGACGGCACGATCATGCCGATCCGGATGGGGCGGTTGTTTGAAGGCATGGTTGCTCCTAGGCGCTAAGGGATTCGGCAGAAGGAATGACGGGAACGGAGAGGGCGTCGCGGTGTTCCATGAAGCCGTTGCGGGACACGAAGCGACCCACCGGCCCGGGATCATGGAAACCTGCTTCATCAAGGACCACCCGTCCCGCGGAGATCACTACCGCTGGCCATCCACTGAGCGTCTTCCCCTCAAAAGGCGAGAAATCAGTCCCCATGTGCAACGCACCGCCGTCGACCTTTTGCTGTGAGGCGGGATCGAAGATCACGATGTCGGCATCGAAGCCTTCCACGATCGCGCCCTTTCGCGGGACTGCATTGATCCTGGCGGGACCTGCGGAGAAAACCTCAACGAAGTCCTCCACAGAGCCGCCCGACTCCGTGACCAGTGCCGTGAACGTCACGGGCATGCGGGTTTCCACGCCGGGGAGGCCGTGCGGCATGTAGCGGACATCGTCCGTGCGCTCGCGTTTTTGTGAGAGGTCGTAGCAGGAATGGTCCGAGGAAACCGTGTGGATGGCACCGGCAGCAAGCCGATCCTTCAACGCGGCTACAGTTTCGGCACTGCGCATGGGCGGGCAGCACGCGTACCATTCCGGGAACGCAGAACCGTAAACGGTGTCGTCCAAGGTCAGATAGTGCGGGCATGTCTCGGAGTATGCCTCCTGGCCGCTCTCGCGGGCTTCGGCCACCAGGTCCACGGCGCCCGCAGTCGACTGGTGGACAAAATAGACGGGCGCTCCGGTGTACTGGGCCATTGCCAGGGTTTCCTTGACCGAGATCTCCTCGGCAAGCTCGGGCCGCGTACGGTGCAAGTGCTCGATGCTGATCCGGCCATCCGCGGCGTGTTGTTCGGTGCAGTCGATGATGATGGAATCGTGCTCTGCATGGATGTACGTGAGGCCATCCAGGCGCACCATTTCACGCATGACCTTCAGGATGGTGTCACCGTCCGCCATGGTTGAGCCGCGGTTGGTGGTGTACATCTTCACGGACCTCACGCCCTCGGCCGCAAGCTGTTCAAGCTGCCACGGAACCGTCTCGTCCCACGAGACAACAGCGCCGTGCAGGGCAACATCGCAGCGGGACTCGGTGGCGAGGCGCTTCTTGTTCAGGACCGCTTCGAGCGGAGTCTCCTGAGCATCGCGGGGGATGCCGAAATCGATAATGGTGGTGGTGCCGCCCCAGAGTGCCGCCGTTGACGTGGTCCGGTAGTCATCCAAAGTGCGGAATCGGCCCGTCACTTGGGCAACATGGCAGTGGCCGTCGATGCCGCCGGGGATGACCAACTGGCCGTGGGCTTCAATGGTTCGTGCGGCCGCGGGAATGGGTTCGGCGGCGTCAATGAGCTGGACGATGCGTCCGCCGTCCACCACGACGTGGGCGGCTTGCCTGCCGAAACTGTTGACGACGGTGCCGTTGGCGATGACGAGATCGGGGAAGTGGGACATCGTTGTCCTCCTTGTTCTTGGAAGTTTTTAGCGGGASGGGAGGGCGGGCGATGCCGGAACCGACGCGGAGGAGAGGTGCGCGGAGTGGGCTGCTGACTGGGCCGCGGACTGAGCACCGGTCAGGGCAGCGTCGAGGTTTTCCGAAAGACCCTGCCGCCGCTTGACGGGCGGCGCTGCGAACGAGCCGCCTCGGTGAACGCCGGACTTCAACGCGACCACGGCCTCCGTCATGCGGATCCCGGCGGAAATGCCGTCCACCACGGGCACGGGGATTTGCCCTTCAAGCTCCCGGGCAAGCCCGGCAAGCGGCGCACCGGCAAGGATCACGACGTCGGCGCCGTCCTCACCGACGGCCTGCCGGCTGAGCGCCAGCAGGGTTTCCTTGAAATCTGCCTGCACCGACCCTATGGAGTTCAGGCTTTGGTTGATGGAGCGTATGGAAGCGAGACGGCCAGCAAAACCGAAGCGTTCCACGCAGTCCAGGTACCAGGCCTGGATACGATCCGAGATGGCGATGATCGAGAAACGGTGGCCTTGCAAGGCCGCCGCGCACAGTGCCGCCTCGGTGATGCCGATGACCGGTACGTCAACGAGTTCCTTCAGCGCAGGCATTCCTGGATCTCCGAAAGCAGCCACAACGACGCCGTCCACAGCGGCGGTGCCGCCATCGCGCCCAACGCTGGCGCCGCCGTCGTGCGCATATTCGGCGATTAGCTCTGCCACCGCGCCAGCGGCGATAAGCGACTCGAAGCGGGTTTCGATGTATTCGACGCCGTGCCCGGCTGTCCGAACGATCAATTCGGTGTCCGGCCCGGCTGAGCGCAAGGCCTCGGCCTGGATCAGGGCTGTGACGTCGTCACTGATGTTGGGGTTGATGACCAGGAGTCTCATGGTTTTTTCCGTTGCAGTTTGGGCTCAGTGTGGCTGGAATCCTCCGGGAACTGCTCGCGGTACTTGCCGATGTGCGACGCCGATTGGATAGCGGCCCGGTCAGGGTCGCCACTGGCGATGGCCGCGTACAGGTCGCGGTGTTCCTGAATGAGTTCCGGGAGATCGCTGACGTGGCGGAACAGCCAGTGCATGCGACCCTGGAGTGGTTCCAGCGCGGAGCGGAGAAAGTCGTTGTTGGCGATTGCCGTGATGGCATCGTGGAAATCGCTGTTGGCGCGGTGGGCTTCCAGGATGGAGCCCTTGGCCAGGCAGCGATCGGCCTCATCCAGCAGGCCGGCGAGGTGTTCAAGATTCTGGGTGGTGGCCCGCTTGGCGGCCAGCCGGCAGGCGAGGACTTCCAAGGATTGACGGACGTCGAAGAGGTCCTCCACATCCTTGGGGCTCAGGCCGCTGACTTCGGAACCACGGCCGGCGCGGTCCCGGATAAGTCCTTCCTGCCGCAGCATGCGCAGTGCTTCGCGGATGGGCAGTCGGGAGACGTTGAATTCGGCGGCGAGGTCGCGCTCCACCAGCCTGGTGCCGGGCGCATAGTGCCCCTCAAAAATCCTGGAACGGAGCGTGTCACGCACTGACTCCCGGAGGGGGCGGTCAGCGATGTTCGTGTCTTCTGCGGCTAGCATTTCCAGCTCCATTTCGTGATGTGTGAGGCAGTGCGCCCGGCGACCAGGTGGGCTTCCGGCCATCCCGCGGTTCAGGACCGTCCGGCCGGCCCGGTCAGGCGAGTTAGACCGGGAGTCGCTTGTTGTAATCCAAGACCAGGACGGAGATGCCCATGATCACGGCGGATCCAACAAAGTACAGCAGAGCCCAGGTGTAAGAGCCGGTGGCCCCGACAATCAGGCCTACCACAATCGGGGTGACGAATCCGGCGATGTTGCCGCTGAAGTTCATGGCCCCGCCGAGTACGCCCGCATTCGTGCGGCCGCCCAGGATGGACGGGATGGACCAGAACAGGCCAACCCAGCGCAGGAAGAACAGGACTACCGAGAGAAGCGCGACGGCGGTGATCGGGTCTGCGACGACCGTGACGCCTACGAGGCCGCCCACCACTACGACGCTGGAGATACCGAGGAGAGTGCGCATGACCCGGTTGGCGGAGGCACCGGATGCCCGCCATTTGTCGGCGATGATGCCACCGAGGATTTCGCCGACGAACCCGGCGCCGAAGATCACAAACGTGGACCAGCCGATGGTCTTCAGATCGAAGCCCTTGGCTTGAGCCAGGTACAGCGGGCCCCAGGTGAGCAGGCCGTAGAACACGCCGTTGAAGCCGAGCCAGCCGAAGCACATTGCCCAGAAGGAACGGAACTTCAGGTAGGGCAGCAGGGCGCGCTTGCCTTGCGCACCTTCCTTGGCAGCTTCAGCGTCGTCCTCGGCGTGTGAAGCCTCGATGTAGTCAGCTTCAGCGTTGTTGACACTCTTGTGCTGACGGGGGTTGTCGCGGACGTACCACCAGACGGCCAGGCCCATGAGAATCGTGAGGGCGCCGGCGATGATGAAGGACATCCGCCAGCTGCCGGTGGAGGCAATCAACCAGGTGATGAGGATGCCGCCGAGGCCAGCACCCAGGGGAGCACCGGCGTCGAGGATGGTGGCGCCGCGGCCACGTTCCTTCTTGTGCATCCAGATGGCGTTGAGCTTACCGCCGGCAGGCATGACGCCTGCCTCCGTCACGCCGATGCCCAGGCGGGCGATGAACATGCTGATGAATCCGCCTGCGAAACCCGAGGCGGCAGTCGCGGCGCCCCAACCAATGCAGGAAGCGGTGACCACTTTGCGTGGGCCAAACTTGTCGATCAACAGACCGACGGGGATTTGCATCAGGGCATAGGTCCAGAAGAATGCCGACAACAGAAGCCCCACAAGCTCGGGCGGGAGGTTGAATTCCTTCTGGATGATGGGCAGGGCTACGGAGATGGATCCACGGTCAATGTAGTTGACCGAGACAAGGACCAGGAGCAGGATGAAGAGCTTCCAGCGGACGTTGGTGCGTCGCTGCACGCCGTCCTTGCCGGTTTTGGGCTCGTTTTCCTGGTTTTCCTGGGTTGCCAGTTGGGTGTTTTGGGGAGACACAGCTTCTCCTTCAGAGGAGTCAACAGGGGTGGAATGTCTTGGGGTATGTCTTTGGGGGATGAGCCGGGGCGCGATATCGCTTCAGCTGGATCCGTGCCGGCGGCAACTGTTGCGATCCCTGCCCTTTTGGTAGCGGGGGCCGCAGCCGGTAGCGGGTCTATTTGGGATCCCGTTTTGGGATCCCAAAATCTAAGTTAGATGTGACGGGCGGCACGGTCAAGAGTTTTGGTATACCCAATCTGGAAACGGAATGTGACTGGGCGAGGATCCAGTGGCGCTCCTCCCCGGTTACTCCTGCCGTCAACACGCGAAAACCCGGCCTTTCCTGGGAAATTCCGGGCTTTCGAGGTGCTAACTGGGAAGGAGTGCTGATTAGCGCTGGTATGCCGAGCTTGGGGATGTGTCAGGACTGTATGCCAAAATCTCCGCGAGCTCAGCAAGCCGGTGCGCGCGAGCCGACTCGGCCGGGGTGAATGGCTCGCCTGGGCGGGAGAAGACCAGAGGTCCATGCCATGCTGTTGGAATCTTGAGGATGTCCGTTGAAGGCCCGACGCCGGCACTCGCCTCGGGTGCCGGATTCTCTGGATCGTTGGGAACTACTTTCGCGGACAGCAGTTCGGCGACCGCGTGTGGAAGCTCATTCGGATTCCCGGCAATACGGGTGGCGAGGCTCAGCGCCTTGGTTTGGCCATCAGCCATGGCGAGTGCCGTGGTGGGCCACACGTGGGACTCACGCCCGCCGCCGTCGTCGAGCGCTTTCAGCAGTTCATGTTCTGTGACCTCGCCCGGAGCGGAGAGGACGAACTCATCCATCACTATTTGCGAGACTTCTGATCCGTCGCGAGCCGGGCCGTCCATCGGGTGAACGTGAATGCTGAGGATATTCGTCTCCAGCTTGGCCAGGGACTGGGTGATTTTCTGCAGGGAACCGGGTTGGTCCCGCAGCGTGACCCGAGCACGCCACAACGCAGGCGCGGCATGTAGCTTGTGCCGCTGGCGGAGAGCCGGGGCATGCAACCAGCGGCGGAGGACCTTGGCGGCCGACGGTTCGGCCACCCAGATAACCAGCACTGTTGCAGTCACGGTCAGGAGCAGGACCTTGGCCACATAGGGGAGATGAGTTTCCACAACCGCGGCGTGAACCAGCAGCTCAATGGGAAGCATCACCGCGATGTTGGCCAGGGTGAGCCGGGCCTTGGGTGGTTCGGGCAACTGTCCGCAGACATCGCATCGGAGGTCCGCGGTGACGGGAGAGCTCGCTTTGGGCTTCATGGTTTCATGCTGCCCGACGCCTGTTTCGTGAGGGTTGCCTGCGCGTCACGTTTCTGGTTACTGGCGTCGAACGGCTGCATTCCTGCCCACTTACTACCTGCCCGCACCACGCTGGCAACGCAAAAGCCCGGCGCTCTCGCGGGGAGAACGCCGGGCTATGTGAAGCAACCGGGAAGGAGCGCTCGGGGAATTTGTCTTAGTGGACGGAATCCGAATCGAGGTCCGAACCCCGTCCGGTACCGCGATGGGCCGCTGCATCCTTCAGGAGATCGCGGATTTCGGCCAGAAGGGCGGTGTCAGCCGGCAGTGGCTCTTCTTCGGGTTCCTCGGTGGAGAGGCGGTTCTTGACCATTGAATTGATCTTGTTCATGGGCGCTACGAAGATGAAGTAGACCACTCCGGCGGTGATCACGAAGGTCACCATTGCCGTGAGCACGGCACCAAAGTTGATGAACGTAGCGGGGTTGTCCTGCCAGATCCGGAAGCCCAGACCGTCGGCGTTCACGCCGCCTGCAGCCGCGATGACGGGGTTGATGATGTTGGTGGTGAAAGCCGCGACGAGTGCGGTGAACGCACTGCCGATGACCACGGCAATAGCCAGTTCGATCACGTTGCCGCGAAGTATGAAGTCCTTGAAACCCTTAAGCATGGAAATGTCCTCCGATTGGGTGCGGGTGTCTGGCTCAAGCAGAGAACAAACTACCACTCCAAGGTTTCAAAAGGGTGTCAACGTGATGTGAGAGAGGGATCCCGCCAGGGGGTGGGGATGTGAGAGAGGGATCCTGCCAGGGGGTAGGGATGTGAGAGAGGGATGCCGCCAGGGGGTGTGGATGTGAGAGAGGGATGCCGGGAGGGGGTGGGGATGTGAGAGAGGGATCCGGCCAGGGGGTGTGGATGTGAGAGAGCATCGGGTTTGATCGATGTTCTCTCACATCGTGGCCTGTTTTCGAGAATGCTCGGTCAGGCGAGCAGCGCCCGGGTGTGGTCGTTCAGGAACATTCCCCTGGGGTCGAACTCGCGGCGGACTTGGATGAAGGTGTCCAACTCCGGGTAGAGGCGCTCAAGGCGACTCCGGGTCATGAAGTGGATCTTTCCCCAGTGTGCTCGGGGCTCGAATTCCTGCAGCACGGCATCGGCGTCCCGGAAGAACTGCCAGTAGTCGGTTCCTGGCTCGGTTGTCAGGGTGATGACCGTGCTGTCGCGCCCTTGGAACTGGGACATGTAGGCGTCGTCGGACTTCACCCAGCGGACTTCAACGGGGTACTTCTGCTCGGGATACTTGGTCCGGATCAGGTCCTGGATGGCCTCGACCGCCACCAATCCATCCTCGCTGCGGACGAAGTACTCGAGCTCGTGGAACTGGGTAGTGAAGCCGCCCGGGTAGATCCGGTAGGAGCGATCCAGCCTGGCACCCTCGACGGCGGAGAGCTCGCGTTCGTCCTGGACGCCCACAATGTTGTACCGCTTGGTGTAGCTGCGGTCGCCCATAGCGTGGTCTGGTGAACCAGGGAGGTCCAGAAGCTCGCAGGAATCTTCCTCCGGGCACCAAAGGAAGGAGTAGTGCCTGTTGGAATCGATATCGGTCTGCCATGTAGCCGTGGTTTCCTCCCACGTGGGGTAGGTGATCTGTTCCTGAAGGTAGTAGCTGTCCTCAACAGCCAACTCCACTTCCAGGAAGACGCCCAGCGTGCCCAACGCAACCTGTGCAGCCCGGAGTTCGCGGAGCTGACCTTCGCCGATTTCCACGATCTCGCCGTAGCCATTGATCAGCTTCACCCACCGGAGGTTGGACGAGAAGCTGCCCAGGTTTTTGCCCGAACCGTGCGTGCTGGTGGCCAAGGCACCGGCGATCTGTTGCTTGTCGATGTCACCTTGGTTCCCCAAAGCCAGCCCCTGCTCCCACAGGGCATCGCCGAAAGCGTTGATGGTGGTTCCGGCGAGGGCCCTGGCGCGACGCCCGGCCTTATCGGTGCCCGTGATCGCCGAGAGCCCGGACATGTCCATCAACACTCCGCCAGTCTGAACCAGCGGTGAGGACGAGTGCCCTGAACCGACAGCCCGCACGGGCAACCCTTCGCGGATGGCGAAACGGACGGCGTCGAGCGCTTCTTGCTCATTCCTCGGCCGAACGGTGAAGGCGGGCGTCGCGCTCTGGTTTCCGCCCCAGTTGGTCCAGGTCACGTCCGTCCCGAAGGGGGCTGAAGGCGTGGCGGCACCTTGCAGGGATGTCGGGCGGGAAACATTGGTGGTCATGGTGAAAGCTCCGTTGCTTGTCTGAATGCTCATGCGCCGTGGTTGATCATCACGTGCTTGGTGCGTGAGTAATCGTCCAGGGCGTAGAGGGAGAGGTCGCGGCCGTAACCGGATCCCTTGAATCCGCCCCACGGTACCTCGCATGCCAGGACAAGGTGCGCATTGACCCAGACCGTGCCGAAGTCCAGTTGCTTCGGAATCCGCAGGGAAAGGCTCGAGTCACGCGTCCAGACCGACGCCGACAAGCCGTAGGGGCTCTCGTTCGCGCGGGTGACGGCTTCTTCTGTGGTGCTGAAGGTCTCCACGGTGACCACGGGCCCGAAGATCTCGTGGGTGGCGATGTGGGCTCCGGCGGGAACGTCGGAGATGACAGTGGGCTCGATGAAGTAGCCGGGTCCTTCCAGTGCCGAACCACCAATGGCCACGTGGAGCCCCGCCTCGCGGGCTTCGGCCAAGGATTCCTTGACACGTTCAAAGTGGGGCCGGGAAATCATGGGGCCGATTTCGACGTCGTCGCCGGCGTCGGGTGCGCCGATCACCAGGGTGCTGACTTCGCGCACCAGGTGCTGGGTGAATTCCTCGGCCACGGACTCGTGCACCAGCACGCGGCAGGCAGCACCGCAGTCCTGGCCGGCATTCCAGAATCCTGCATTGCGGACGCCAGCAGCGGCGGCGCGGAGATCGGCGTCGGGGAAGACAACAACCGGCGCCTTGCCGCCAAGTTCCAAGTGGACGCGCTTGACGGACTTGGCCGCAGTTTCGGCGACAGCCTGGCCGCTCACGACGCTGCCGGTCAAGGCAACGAGGGCGATGTCCGGGTGCTCCGAAAGCCGCTGTCCCACAGTTCGGCCCTGGCCCGTGACTACGTTGAGGATCCCATCAGGGATGCGTCCGGCGAGCAATTCTGCCAGCTTCAGGGTGGACAACGGGGTCTGCTCGGAGGGCTTGAGGACGATGCTGTTGCCGGCGGCCAGAATCGGTGCGACCTTCCAGGCTGCCATCAGCAGCGGGTAGTTCCAGGGGGTGATGACGCCGACGACGCCCACGGGCTCGCGGAGGATCACGGAGGTGTGGTCAGTGGCGTAGTCGCCGCCGGCCATGGACGTCAGGGTCCGCGAAGCTCCGGCCATGAAGCGGAACGTATCAATGGTGCTGGTGACATCGTCCTCGGCCACCGCCTGCGGCTTGCCGGTATTGGCGGACTCAATGAGCTCGAACGCCTGCCGGTTCTCTTCAATAATGTTGGCGATCACGTTCAGGACGTCCGCGCGCTCCTTGGGGGTGGTGGCACCCCAGGTCTTTTGGGCGACGACGGCGGCCTGGACAGCGGCGTCGACATCATCCGCCGTGCCTGCCTGCACTGAGGCGATGACCTGCTCGTTGGTGGGGTCCACGACGTCGATCAGCTGACCGGTGGAGCCCGGGACGAAGGATCCGTTGATGAAGTGCCCGGCCGGAGGCAAAGGCAGGTTCCCGGCGTGGTCAGCACTGGTGCGTCGAACAGTGAATTGGACGGTTTCCGGGTGGGCAGTGTCTGTGAGGGTCATGACAATTCGCTTTCAGATGAGGTCTGGGGTGAGTGCAGCGGAAGAAAGTGAGGCGGCGTCCGATTTCTGACGGAAGATCCGGGCCGCGAAGTAGTAGAGGGGAGCAACAACCACCAGGCCGACGATCCAGGAGATGTCGACGCCGCCCAAAGCTGTGGCCATGGGGCCGGTGTAGATTGCGGTGGCCGAGAAGGGAACCTGGATGAGGGCGCCTGCCAGGTAGGAGCCGATGGCGACCCAATTGAACCGCCCGTACACGCCGCCGTCGCGCTTGAAGAAGTCTTCAACCCGGTAGTCGCCGTGCCGCAGAAGGTAGTAGTCCACCAGGTTGATGGCAGTCCAGGGGACCAGGACGTACATCAGGAAGGAGAGGAAGTTGGTGTAGAAGAGGATGAAGTTGTCGCGGGCGAACAGGGCGATCGAGACAGCTACGACGAAGAGGATGATCGCCGCCACGGTGCGGGTCTTGGCCCGTGGCAACCACGAGGGCTTGAACGTTTGGCCGATGGTCAGCGTGCACAGGACGCCGCAGTAGAGGTTCATGGCGTTGGACGCCGCGACACCCAGGCAGAAGATTCCCACGATGATCAGGGTCCAAGGCTGCAGCAAAGCGCCCAGGCTTCCAACAATTTCGACGTTGTCGGCGCTCATGGTCATGGCGAGCGTGCCCACCATGGCGCCGAGGATCATGGGGAACAACGTTCCCAGGACGCAGCCTGAGTAGGAAGCCCAGAACGCCGGTGCTGACCCCGTGCCCTGCGGCATGTAGCGGGAGTAGTCCGAGACGTAGGGTGCGTAGGCCAACTGCCACAGGGCCGAGACGGAGATGGTCCCCATGAAGCCGACCCAGTTGAAGTTGCCCTCCCCAAGGAAGCTGGCGGGAAGGCCGTGGACCACCAGGATCCAGACGAAGGCGAGCAACAATGCAAGGCCCGCTGCAACGCTGAGGACGCGGGCATAAGCGTGAATGAGCCGATAGCCGAAAATCGTGGCGATAACGCTGACCACGCCGATGATGATGATGCCGCCATCCACGCTGATGCCGGGGCTGACGGCGGCCATTGCTTCTCCGCCAAAGACAAGGTTGGCGGCGAAGAAGCCGACGTACATGACCACCACGATGACCACGATCAACAGGGCGCCGAAGGAGCCGAACTGGCCGCGGGTCTGGATCATCTGCGCAACACCAAGCTGCGGACCTTGGGCCGAGTGCAGGGCCATGAAGACGCCGCCCACTATGTTGCCGATGATGATGCCCACGAGCGCCGGCACGAAACCGAGGCCGAACACCGTTGTGGCGAGTCCGCCGGTCACGATGGTCATGATCATGATGTTGGAGCCAAACCAGATGGTGAAGAGGTCCCGGGCCTTGCCGTGGCGCTCGTTGAGCGGGATCGGCTGGATGGTTTTGTCCTCGAGGCGGGGAACTTCGGTTGTTGGCACGGTGCTCATGACGCACTCCGGGATGTCGAAGCCAGTTCACGGACAGCAGAGCTGGTGGCTTTGCTGCGGTTCACCATCAGGCCGAGAAGGTCGAAGACGAGCGTGGCCGCGGCGACGGTTGTGATGTCCGCATGGTCGTAGGCCGGAGCGACCTCGACGACGTCGGCGCCCACAATGTTGATGCCGTTCAGTCCGCGGAGCAGGGCCAGGAGTTCGCGGGAGTGGAGCCCGCCCATCTCCGGGGTGCCGGTCCCTGGTGCGAACGCGGGGTCGAGGACGTCGATGTCGATGGAGACGTAGACGGGGGTATCGCCGAGCCTGTCCTTCACCTGCTGGATTGCAGCCGGGACGCCGATAACATCCAGGTCTGAGCAGCGGATGATCTGGAAGCCGAACTCGTGGTCCCTGAGGAAGTCATTACGGTCATACACCGGGCCGCGGATGCCTACGTGCATTGACTTGTCCTCCACAAGGAGACCTTCCTCGAACGCCCTGCGGAAGATGGTTCCGTGCGTGATGGGCTGGTCGAAGTAGGTGTCCCACGTGTCCAGGTGAGCGTCGAAATGCAGCAACGCCACCGGCCCATGGACCTTGTTCAGCGCCCGCAGCATGGGCAAGGCAATGGTGTGGTCGCCACCGATGGAGATCAGCCGCTTGTCCTCACTGATCAGGGGCAACGCCTGCTCCTCGATCTCGCGGACTGCCCGGGAGATGTCGTAGGGAGTGCAGGCGATATCGCCGGCGTCCACAACCTGGGCTTCGTAAACGGGTTCGACGTCCAGCTCCGGGTGGTAGCCCGGGCGGAGGAGACGCGAGGCCTCGCGTACCGCGGCAGGACCGAAACGGGCGCCGGGCCGGAAGGAGGTTCCGCCGTCGAACGGGACACCGACGATAGCAATGTCGTAGTCCGGAACCCGGTCGATTTGGGGGAGGCGGGCGAAGGTGCCGAGGCCGGCATACCGCGGGACTTTGGTTGCGTCGACAGGGCCGATGGGCTTGTGAATTGTCATTGACGGATCCTTGGTGTGAGGGGGTGCTCGCCATTGAGCGGGAAGTAAGTAATTCCATTCTTCGTGACGCGGGTCACGGCGAATAGCGGTACATTGACTACAAATGGCCGAGGCGCTTAGACGAATGTCTAAACGGCCCGAAACGGCCCCCGGAATCATAGAGTCAGGACCCCATCCGATGGCAATCACCGTCGCAGAGCTCGTGGCTGAACCGCAGCTGGGACTCACCCTCCTGGCCGGTGACACAGGCCGCGACAACCGGATCACCTGGGCCCACACCTCGGACCTGCCCAGGCTGTGGGAATGGGTCACCGGCGGCGAGCTCATGATGACCAATGGGCTGTCGATTCCCGCAGACGCCGAGGGACAAGTGGCGCTCGCAGAGGCACTCATGGACAGCGGGGCAAGCGCCTTGGCGATCGGCGAGAAGATGCACGCGCCCCCGCTGACGCAGGAGTTCCTGACGGCCTGCGATCGGCTGCCGTTGCCACTGATCAACGTCCCGTACCCGCTGCCGTTCATCGCGATCGCCCGCTCGGTTGCTGAATCTTCCCTGCTCGAAGAGTCGCGGCGCTTGCGGCAGACGGCCAGGGTTTACGACCTTCTCCGCACGGCCGGAGCCTCCGAGGACCATTGGCAGAGCCTCGTCCAACGGCTCGCCACCGAGCTGGACGCGGAGCTGTTCGTGGTAGATCGCCGCTGCCTCCATCCCTGGCACCCGGAAGGGCAGGCGCTCCCGGGGTTCCTCGCGGATGAATGGGCACCGCTTTCCGGTCAGGTGACCTTGGCGGGTAAGAAGTTCCAGTGGCACCGGATCCGGGGACGGCACGTGCTGACCATGGACATCCCGACGCATGCCAACGCGCTCCTCGTGGTGCTGCCCAACAGCGAACCGCACCCGGACGCCGTCGTACTCCTGCACGCCGCAACCGTGCTGGGACTGCAGCTCTCGCGCATCGTTTTGTCGTTGGAAGGCCGCCACCGATTGGCTGGCGAGTTCCTGCTGCAGGCCATGGACGGGCGCTTGGGCGCGGCCGAGATGGAGAGCCGGCTGGCAACTTTTGGGGTTCCGCCGCAGGACTTCCTGCTCGTTTCCATGTCCGAGACCGCCGGAGACAAAACAGCGAACGACGGCGACAGGCTGGCCAACGTGCACATCGAACTGTGGCGGCACGGGGTTGCGTCGGCTTCGTTGAAGCGGAATAGCCGGCTGCACGTCGTGGTCCCCGCTGATGTGCCGGACGACATCCTGGTGCATTGTGCCGGGGCGGATGCAGCGATCGGAATCAGC
Organism: Paenarthrobacter sp. RAF54_2; assembly: GCF_052113945.1. Classification (NCBI taxonomy): domain Bacteria; kingdom Bacillati; phylum Actinomycetota; class Actinomycetes; order Micrococcales; family Micrococcaceae; genus Paenarthrobacter; species Paenarthrobacter sp. RAF54_2. The sequence continues at coordinate 8,107 of NZ_JBFRDV010000012.1, read as the reverse complement.
GCTCCGGCGGCAGTGGCGGGCATTCAGCGCGCGCTGCAGGAGTCCCTCTGGGCGCTCGGATCGGCCCGGGCGAACAAGCTCGGATTGGCTCGCTACGCGCAAGGACCATCATGGCTGGGGCTGACAGGTTTCGAGGAAGGAACTGCGTTGGTCCGGCGTCTCTTGGGGCCGATTTTCGACTACGAGCAGAGCCAGGAAGGCGATCTCCTCGTCACGCTGAGGACCTATTTGGACTCGCAGCGTTCGTGGCAAAAGACCGCCGCTGCCCTGTTCGCGCACCGGCAAACCATCATCTACCGGATCCGGAAGATCGGCGAATTGACGGGCCTGGACATGGGTGAAACCTCCACGGTTGCCCAACTGTGGTTCGCTCTCCAGATCCATGAGGCAATGCATCGGTAGGTATCCCTTGCTTGCGCTTTTTCCAGATAACCCGCTATGGTGTGAACCGTGTCACTGACGTGACGCAATGCTTTTGATCTGTGGCGGGAGAGTCCTGCCGGTACATCCAGTCAGGCGCCGTAGGAGCAAATCCTCCCCAGGAATCTCTCAGGCCCACGTACCGCCACGGCGAGGCAACTCTGGAAAGCAGTCCGGGTAACCGGGCTCACCGACGGTGCAAGCAGGCAACCATTCCTGCGGAATCTCTCAGGTCCAATACAGAGCGGGGAGGAACCCACATCATCGTGGCGCACATAGGGCGCCTGAATCATGGAGTTCCTCTTGACTGTTCAATCAACCCCCACCGCTTTCGCGGACCGGCACATCGGCGCCAGGCGCCAGGCCGACGTTGACACCATGCTCAAGGCCATCGGCTACGACTCCGTAGACGGCTTGGTAGACGTTGCGGTCCCCGATTCCATCCGCCAGGACACTGCACTGAAGCTGCAGGACGCCCTCACCGAGGTGCAGGTCCTTGCCGAGCTGCGGAAGCTCGCGTCCAAGAACAAGACCGCCGTTCAGATGATCGGCCAGGGCTACTACGACACCGTCACGCCCCCGGTCATCCGCCGCAACATCCTCGAGGCTCCCGCTTGGTACACGGCGTACACGCCCTACCAGCCGGAGATTTCGCAGGGCCGCCTCGAAGCACTGCTGAACTTCCAGACGATGGTCCAGGACCTGACGGGGCTGCCCGTAGCCAACGCCTCGCTGCTGGACGAAGCCACCGCTGTGGCTGAGGCTGTGCTGCTGATGCGCCGCGCCAACAAGTCCAAAACTGCCAAGGACGGGAAGACCGTCCTGGACTCCGACCTCCTCCCGCAGACCATCGCCATTGTGAAGGGCCGGGCCGAAGCGCTGGGCTTCGAAGTGGAGATCGCTGACCTTTCGGCGGGCCTTCCCGACGGCGACATCAATGGCATCGTCCTGCAGCAACCGGGTGTTTCCGGCCGCGTATTCAATCACTCCGGCGTCATCGCGGCGGCCAAGGAACGGGGTGCGCTGGTCACTGTCGCTGCCGACCTTTTGGCGCTCACCCTCATTACGCCCCCGGGCGAACAAGGTGCCGATATCGCCGTCGGAACTGCGCAGCGCTTCGGTGTTCCGCTGTTCTTCGGCGGCCCCCACGCTGCATACATGGCTGTCCGCGAAGGTATGGAGCGGACGCTTCCGGGGCGCATCGTTGGTGTTTCCAAGGACAACGCCGGCGTCCCCGCGTACCGACTCGCGCTGCAGACACGCGAACAGCACATCCGCCGCGAGAAGGCCACGTCCAACATCTGCACGGCCCAGGCGTTGCTCGCCATCGTGGCCTCGATGTACGCGGTTTACCACGGTCCGGAAGGCCTGAAGGCGATTGCTGAAACTGTCCACGGCCACGCCCGTGTTTTGGCTGCGACCCTACAGAAGGCCGGCCGCGAACTCGTCTCCGAAGTCTTCTTCGACACCCTCACTGTCCGCGTGCCAGGCAAGGCCGATAAAGTCATTGCCGCCGCCGAAGCCCGCAGTATCAACCTGCGTCGCATCGATGCTGACACGGTTGGCGTTTCCCTCGATGAAACCACGACGCCGGAGGTCCTCTCCGCGGTAGCCGTCGCTTTTGGTGCCGGCCCGGTGAAGGACGCTGCCGGGTTTGAGCTGCCGTCTGATGTGCTCCGCACCAGTGATTTCCTCCAGCACCCCGTGTTCAACACGCACCGTTCCGAGACGCAGCTGTTGCGCTATATCCGCAAGCTGTCCGACCGGGACCTCGCCTTGGACCGCACCATGATCCCGCTGGGTTCCTGCACCATGAAGCTCAATGCCACGGCCGAGATGGAAGCCATTTCCTGGCCCGAGTTCGCCTCGATCCACCCGTTCGCTCCGGATCACCAGACTGCTGGCTGGCGCGAGCTTATTGAAGGACTGGAAGCCGACCTCACCGAGATCACCGGCTACGATCAGGTCTCCATCCAGCCGAACGCCGGTTCCCAGGGTGAGCTCGCGGGGCTCCTGGCGATCCGTGGCTACCACCTGTCCCGCGGTGATGACCAGCGAAACGTGTGCCTGATTCCTGCTTCTGCCCACGGCACCAACGCAGCATCTGCTGTGCTCGCCGGCATGAAGGTTGTTGTGGTGGCTACGGCCGCTGACGGCACGATCGATCACGCAGACCTGGCGGCCAAGATCGAGGCCAACAAGGACGTCCTGTCCTGCATCATGATCACGTACCCGTCCACCCACGGTGTGTACGACGCCGACGTTCGGGAGGTTTGCGACTCCATCCACGCTGCTGGCGGACAGGTATATGTTGACGGTGCAAACCTCAACGCGCTCGTTGGGCTCGCCCAGCCGGGCAAGTTCGGCGGCGACGTGTCCCACCTGAACCTGCACAAGACGTTCTGCATCCCGCACGGCGGTGGCGGACCTGGTGTTGGTCCGGTTGCAGCCAAGGCCCACCTGGCACCTTTCATGCCTGGTGATGCGAACAATGTTTCGTCTGAAGGTGGCGTGGCCATCTCGGCATCGCGCTACGGCTCCGCGGGCGTGCTCCCGATTTCCTGGGCTTACGTGAAGCTGATGGGTGGCCAGGGACTCACCGAAGCGACCAAGTCTGCGCTGCTCGCGGCCAACTACGTCGCCTCCCGCTTGGATGAGCACTTTCCAGTCCTTTACACAGGCGAGGGTGGGCTCGTGGCCCACGAATGCATCCTGGACCTCCGCGAACTGACTGCCCGCACAGGCGTCACGGCAGAGGATGTTGCCAAGCGCCTCATCGACTTCGGTTTCCACGCTCCCACCCTTGCGTTCCCCGTTGCGGGCACTTTGATGGTGGAGCCGACCGAGTCCGAGGACCTGGCTGAGATCGACCGCTTCATTGAAGCCATGATCACCATCCGTGCCGAAATCGAGCAGGTGGCCGCCGGCGATTTCACTGTTGAAAAGTCGCCGCTGCGCAACGCGCCGCACACGGCTGCCGCCGTCGTGAGTTCTGCTTGGGACCGCGGCTACACGCGTGAGCAGGCAGCGTTCCCGGTCCACCACCTCAAGCAGGACAAGTACTTCCCGCCGGTCGGCCGCGTTGACGGCGCCGCCGGGGACCGGAATCTTGTGTGCTCCTGCCCTCCGCTCACGGACTTCGAAAACTAAGGATTCACCGTCATGACTGAGAACTACACCGCTCTTTATGAGCAGCACAAAAAGGCCGGCGCGTCCTTCACGGATTTCGGCGGCTGGCAGATGCCCCTGAAGTACGAGTCCGAGCTTGCTGAGCACCACGCAGTCCGCAACGCAGCTGGCTTGTTCGACCTCTCCCACATGGGCGAGGTCTGGGTCAGCGGCCCGGACGCGGCAGCGTTCCTGGACTTCGCGCTGGTGGGCAAGTTGTCTGCGGTCGCCGTGGGCAAGGCCAAGTACTCGCTGATCTGCAACGCCGACGGCGGCATCATCGACGACCTCATCTCTTACCGTCGCCCCTCTCCCGAAGCAGGCGTGGATCAGTACCTCGTGGTCCCGAATGCGGGCAACGCCAAGGTCGTTGCGGCGGCACTGCTGGAGCGCGCGGCCGGCTTCGACGTGGTTGTGGAGGACGCCTCTTCCGAGACGTCCCTGATCGCAGTGCAGGGCCCGAACGCCGAAGCCATCCTGCTGACCTTGGTTCCCGCCGAGCAGCACGCCCTGGTGACGGAACTGAAGTACTACGCGGCCGTTGAAGTCTCCATTAACGGGCAGGACTTGTTGCTCGCCCGCACCGGCTACACCGGCGAAGACGGCTTCGAGATCTACATCCCCAACCTTGACGCAGCTGGCCTTTGGGAAGCACTCCTCGAAGTCGGCGAGGGCCACGGGCTCATCCCTGCAGGCCTTGCCGCACGTGACTCCCTCCGCCTCGAAGCCGGAATGCCGCTCTACGGCAACGAACTCTCCCGCTACGTCAACGCCTACGCCGCAGGACTGGGCCCCGTAGTTTCCCTCGCCAAGGAAAGCGACTTCATCGGCAAGGAAGCACTGACGGCGATCAAGGCCGCCGGCGTCGGATCCACTATCGGCCAAAAGCTCGTCGGCCTCAAAGGTACAGGCCGCCGCGCCGCCCGCGCCCACTACTCGGTCCTCAAGGACGGCTCCCTCATCGGCGAAGTCACCTCCGGCCAGCCGAGCCCAACACTCGGTTACCCGATCGCCCTGGCGTACGTCGACGTCGAACATTCAGCGCCGGGAACGATCGTCGAAGTGGACCTCCGGGGCAAATCGGAACCGTTCGAAGTGGTAGCCCTGCCGTTCTACAAGCGGGTCAAGTAGGTCAAGTAGGTCAAGCGGGTCAAGTAGCCCGGTGGAAGTGACATCCTCCGCGGGCTCGGTCGCAGAAGCGCCCGCTGGGCGGACGGTCAAGTAGCCCGGTGGTGCCGACCTCCTCTGCATGCTCCCCACCGTCCCCCTCGCCTCGCAAGCTCGGCCAGGGAACCCGGACGGCGTGGCCCCCGTCGAATGTAGCGCCCGCTGAGCGGACCCGACGCTCCCTTAGACGCATGCTGCCGGAGGCCGGCACCACAGGGGCCGTGCGGCTCACCTTGCGCACGGGGACCAGTAGACCGAGGCGACCTGCTGAAAGGCGGCTTCCAATGCCTTGGTTCGCGGGCTTTTCTGAAGGTGAGCGGCATAACGGTGACGGTCGGCCGGCGGACAGCGGATTCCGGAAGCGTGCGTCAAAGCGACGAAGGAGCAGCACGCGGAGGAATTCGGTGTCCGGCACCCAACCCAAGTACCGCCGGGATCACGAACAGTTTTCAAAACACACGAGAAGTTAGGAATTGGAATGAGCAAAGTAGTTGCCGAGCTGAAGTATTCGGCCGAGCATGAATGGGTTGCTTCGGATGGGGCCGGGCCTGTGGGGATTGGGATCTCCGCCGTTGCTGCGGATGCCTTGGGCGACATCGTTTATGTGGATCTGCCCGAGGTTGGCTCCACGGTTACTGCGGGGGAGACCTGCGGTGAAGTTGAGTCCACGAAGTCCGTGTCCGACTTGTACTCGCCCGTGACGGGTGAGGTGACTGAGATCAACGACGCCGTTGTCGATGATCCCGCCCTGATCAACAACGATCCGTATGGCGCTGGCTGGTTGTTCAAGGTGGCCGCCACGGAAGAAGGACCACTCATGTCGGCCGAAGAATACGCTGCAACGAACGGTGGCGAACTGTGAACCCGGCAGCCGTGACCGAATTCGAGCAGGTTGTTTCGGCGTCGTTGGATGCGCAGCTCGCTGAGCTGGATCCTGAGATCGCCGCAAAGATCGACGACGAACTGGGCCGCCAGCGCGACGGCCTGGAAATGATCGCTTCAGAGAACCACACGGCGGTTGCCGTGATGCAGGCTCAGGGATCCGTGCTGACCAACAAGTACGCCGAGGGCTACCCGGGCAAGCGGTACTACGGTGGCTGCGAGCACGTCGACGTTATCGAGCAGCTCGCGATCGACCGCATCAAGTCCCTGTTCGGCGCAGAGTACGCGAACGTTCAGCCGCACTCCGGTGCCCAGGCCAACGCGTCGGTGATGCACGCGCTGATCAAGCCGGGCGACACCATCATGGGCCTGAACCTGGCCCACGGCGGCCACCTGACCCACGGCATGAGGATCAACTTCTCCGGCAAGCTCTACAACGTGGTCCCGTACGGCGTCCGCGAGGACACCCACACCGTGGACATGGCCGAAGTCGAACGCCTGGCGCAAGAACACAAGCCGGCCCTCATCGTTGCCGGCTGGTCCGCTTACGCGCGGCAGTTGGACTTCGCCGAGTTCCGCCGGATCGCTGACTCCGTGGGCGCCTACCTGATGGTGGACATGGCTCACTTCGCCGGATTGGTTGCAGCTGGCCTGCACCCGTCGCCGGTCCCGCATGCCCACGTCACGACGTCGACGACGCACAAGACCCTCGCCGGTCCTCGTGGAGGCATCATCCTCTCCAACGACGCCGCCATCGCCAAGAAGATCAACTCGGCCGTGTTCCCCGGCCAGCAAGGTGGTCCCCTGGAGCACGTGATCGCTGGTAAGGCGGTCGCGTTCAAGATTGCCGCTTCCGAGGAATTTCGGGAACGTCAGGAACGCGTCCTTGCTGGCGCCCGGATTCTTGCCGAACGCCTGATTCAGCCGGACGTTGCCGAAAAAGGGATCACAGTTGTTTCGGGTGGCACGGACGTGCACTTGGTGCTCGTCGACCTGCGCAACTGCGAACTCGACGGCCAGCAAGCCGAAGACCGTCTCGCCGCAATCGACATCACCGTCAACCGCAACGCTGTCCCCTTCGACCCGCGCCCGCCCATGGTCACCTCCGGCCTGCGCATCGGCACCCCGGCGCTCGCTACCCGCGGTTTCGGGGAAGCAGCCTTCCGCGAGGTTGCGGATATCATCGCCGAGGTTTTGATTGCCGACGCCGATGCGGACCTTTCCGGGTTGCGGCACCGGGTTGATGCGCTGGCGAAGGCGCATCCGCTCTACCCGGGTGTTTCGAACCTCGCGTAAGTCGCCCGTCGGGTCCGACATCCCCCCGCATGCTCGGTCGGGTTGGCCCGTCGGGTCCGACATCCTCCGCGGGCTCGGTCGCATATGCACCCGCTGAGCGGATGCGATGCTCCCTTAGACGCCCGCTTCCGGATGCCGGTCCCGAAGGGGCCAGCTCTTGGGTCGGCCGGTCCGGATGCCCGGGCCAATGGGGGCCGGTGGTCGGGTTGCCGTGTTGGGACGGGACCGCGGGCTCGTTGGCTTGTGTTGGAGGGGTCTACCTGCCGAGGGTGTTCCGTAGGGGCCGGGTTGGTTTGGGAGCGGCGGTGCAACTGCAACGCGGGGTCACTCGTGGCCCATGCGGGGTGTGTTTGGGGGCCATAAGTGACCCCGGGTTGCTTTAGATATCTTTTGTTTTGAAAGGGATCACGGCTATGGCTGTTGGTGTTTTCGATCTGTTCACCGTGGGCATTGGCCCGTCGAGTTCCCATACTGTGGGGCCGATGCGGGCTGGGGCGGTGTTTGCCCGCGAGCTGCGTGAGTCCGACGTGCTCGGGTCGGTCGTGTCCTTGCGGGTTGACTTATATGGGTCGTTGGCTGCGACGGGTAAGGGACACGGCACGTTCACCGCGGTGTTGCTTGGGCTGGAAGGCTTCGACCCCGAGGAGATCCTGCCTGACCAAGTGGAGGAGCGGTTGGCCTCCATCGCAGAGACCGGGAAGCTCAATCTGGCTGGTGGCCAGCTTCTCGAATATGCGGTGGAGGATATGGTCCTGCATCCGTTGACTGTGTTGCCGCGGCATACGAATGGGATGAAGTTCGCCGTGGCTGATGCCGGGGGCAACACCCTGCGGGAGGCGACGTTCTTCTCGGTGGGTGGCGGGTTCATTGTCCGCGAGGGTGAGGAAGACGCAGCGCGGGCGGAGTTGGAGGAGACGAAGGCGGAGCTGCCGTTGCCGTTCCGAACCGCTGCTGAGCTGCTGGGCCGCTGCTCGTCCAAGGGCCTGGGGATCAGCGACATCATGTTCATCAACGAGCGTGCGTCCCGGAGTGAGGAGGAGATCCGGGAGGGTTTGCTGCATATCTGGCACGTGATGGAGGCGTGTGTTGAGACGTCGTTGAAGCGTGAGGGTGTGTTGCCCGGGGGGTTGAWGGTCCGTCGTCGTGCTCCTGACTGGTTGGAGCGGTTGTTGAA